>NZ_NOLK01000041.1:0-66337 GCF_002245985.1 Nostoc sp. 'Peltigera membranacea cyanobiont' 232 | reverse complement strand
GGCTGTGCTTATAAAACGCCCGTCAAAAACGCTAAAATCCAGTGAGCTACTCTTTTTTCTCAAACCCATACTCCACAATACTTTCAGGCTATCTTGCCCCTGGTGACAGCTTCGCTATATTTACCCCATCACCTAAAGACCATTTAGGCAATATCACCCGAAAGCGATTGGGAAAGTCTTTATCTGTAGTCTTCTTCAGGCAGAAAATTGACTTAGGTAACATTAACTTTCCGCCTTTCACAGGTGCAGACATCTTCATTTGTCTGGCAGAAAACCTCTTGGTTCCTTCACTAATAAACCGGAAGATAAAATCATTAAACCACAGTTCTACTGTCACACAAGCCTGTGAATGCTCTTGCTTATCGCGGCTGAGAAACTGACGCTGCTCACTCGCACTATAACCTAAAAAAATCCCCGCGCTAGCAGTTGAGAGTTTCTGTAATTTCTCTAATGACTTTTCTTGTTCCAGCAGAGAACGGAATCTGGTTTGGGGTTTACCAATAAACAATCTATCTAAACGTTCAAACCGGAACAGTCCTGCATACTTTCCACCTTCACACTCAAAACCTAAATACCATGCTTGGTTAGAAAAAACGATTTGCAAAGGAAATGCCAAAAAAAAGCCTTCTTCATCCAGTGCAAATTTACCGCCGCCAACAAAGCGATTTAATTCCAGTAATTGCCCTTTAGCGATCGCTTCCTCTAATTGCTGTAAATTCTTAGAAAGGGCATCACTCGGTAAAAACTCTGAATCTATCATACTGCGATTAGCAATGCTCCGTACCGGATACACATTACTTACCCCCAACTTACTTTTTGCCATTCGGGTAGCAAATGTTTCATAAATCTCCAACGCTACGGGGTCATCAAGACTTTTCGCCTGAGACTGGAGAACATCAAACACTTTAGTTAACTCTAATGCTGACAAAATCGCTGTCCCCGCAAAGTAGCCATCTCTGAGGGGGAATTCTGGCAATATTTTATAAGGCTTGAGAACCTTTTCTATATCCTTGCGGACTGTATCTAATCCATCGCCATCGATAATCCCATTTTCTCTGAGTGCAGACATCAGAGTTTGTAAACTTCCCTTTCCTCTATCTTGCAAAAATGGGTGGTGAAGAATCAACCGAATGATTTCTATCAACCTCCCAAAGCAGTCAAAGTCAGAATAAGCATGAGTTACAAAATTCAATTCTAAAAACGATGAATCATCACCTCGTAAAAACGATAATTCATCCCCTTGTAGAGACGGCGATTCATCGCGTCTCCTCCTACCGTTAATAGCGCCATAAACAATAGTATTAACCCCAATCAGAAAATTTTGTTGTAACCAGTCTAAATCAGATGCGATCGCATTTTCATTGGCGTAAATTTGACCGCACAATTTACCCATGAAAGCGGTAATTTCTTCTAAGCTATTGGCAAACTCAGGAATGTTACCAAAAATGCTTTCTACCAAACTCCCATGAGTAGTTTGCAAATTACCAATTCCCGGATAACGAATGATGAGAGAAATTAAATACATCAGCCGTTCAAAATCCAACAACTGACTGTAGGAATGGATTGTAATGTGGCGATTGCGGTTAGCGCGGTTGGTAAGGGTACGCGAAAGCTGTTGAATTTGGGTTGCAATTTGTAGAATGTCGAACTTCGGCGAGGTGACATCGATTTCTTTGACAGTTGCAAATCCCTCCGCAGCTATTGGCGGAAAGTCTTGGAGAGATTTGTGCATATTTTCAATTACAAAATCTGGAACTTGACGAACCCGTTGTTGGTTCCATAACTTGCAAATTGCAACGGGAGTTTGCAAATACCACGCCATCCACAGAGGAAAAACAGCCAGACAAGATTTCAGCTTACTGAGTAAATCCATCCGCCATCCCCGCTTGGCATTAGTTGCATCATAAATGATGGAATCACCTTGAGTTAAGGCATTCACAATTTCCGTGATCGCTTTTTCTTCAACCTGATTCCACTCACCTTGAATATTTGCATCGCCGTAGAGTTGCTGGCGAATTGCGTCTGTAGAGACGATGCGATAATTCCCCAGTTTGGCGAGTTCTGCGGCGAAGGTAGATTTCCCGCTACCGGGGATACCGATGAGGAAGTGACAAATCATCAGCAGTTACAGGTTAAAGGTTTTTCTACTTTAACTTTTAGCTGTTTTTTGTTTGTTGTCTAGGGTTTTTAAGCGAATGACGAAATAATTCGTCATTCGTAATTCAAGGTTGCTTTGGTAGGTGTAACTGGAACTTTGTTTTTAGTTTCCATTAATTCCGATTTAGAGCGATCGGTAAAGTTAAAAGCAGATGGTCATGAGTTCACAAAAGAGGTTTCCATTAATTCCGATTTAGAGCAATCGGTAAAGAATTAAATTTGAAATCACGAGATAACATAGCCAACCGGTTTCCATTAATTCCGATTTAGAGCAATCGGTAAAGCTGGCTTTGTCTATCAAATGGTTTCATTCATCTCGTTTCCATTAATTCCGATTTAGAGCAATCGGTAAAGTGAGTCTGATTTAGTTGGTTACGCCGTTGTCACCGCAAACAGTTTCCATTAATTCCGATTTAGAGCAATCGGTAAAGTTCTACCGGAGTTACCAGCGAATCCGTGATGAAGTTTCCATTAATTCCGATTTAGAGCAATCGGTAAAGTTCAGACATACGTAGACACTTTTAGTGATACTTCAAAGGTTTCCATTAATTCCGATTTAGAGCAATCGGTAAAGAGTTCGTTCAGGAGCCTCTGCCCCGTAAGGCTTTCAGCCACCAAATCGACACCACTCTAAAAGACATTATATATCTTGTGTGAAATTGAACAACACGCATACCTCAAATTATTACCCAGTAATGAATCGACACCACTAAACGAAAAATATAGGGTTTCGGGGATTTGGCGAGTGGTGTCGATGAACATCTCAAACTCCTCATCCTCTCTGCGTCTCCGTGCCTGTGTGTGACATAAATCATCATACATGAAAAGGTATTTATCTCCTCAAATTTTCCGAGAAGATTATATAGCTAGCAGTTCTCAATTGCATAGAACACAGACCTAACCCCCAACCCCTTCCCTACAAGGGAAGGGGAGTAAAATTCAAAGCCTCTCTCCTCTTAGGAGAGAGGTTTGGAGAGAGGTCAAAGCCCAGGCAGGTTTAGCCATTGTAACCACGAATTGCGATCGCAGTCCTTTATCTATCTAACCGCGATTTGCGATCGCCAAACCTAAATCAACTTGCCAAATCTACCAAAATCAAAAAGTCAAAGCTGCTTTGAAGTAAGTAAAAGCTTATTTGACTTACGGAAAACACCAAAATGAGAAAGTCAAAGCTGCTTTTTAGTAAGCAAAAGCTTATTTGACTTGCGGAAAACACCAAAATGAGAAAGCAAAAGCTGCTTTTTAGTAAGTTAAAGCTTATTCGACTTGCGGAAAACACCAAAATGAGAAAGTCAAAGCTGCTTTTGAGAAAGTCAAAGCAGCTTTTGAGTAAGTAATTGCGGATTTCACTTATTAAATTTAACCAAAACATGAAGTTTAGATAAAACTATTGAAAAAATTACCAATAAATGCTTACAACTTTCATTAAAGCGCTTTATAAGTATAAAATTATACATGATGTAAGAATAAGAAAGGCGATCGCCCTCTGCCAAGAATCTGCGATCGCCTTTTTAAATAACTTAAATTTCATCATTCGCATGAAAAGGTATTTACATCATCAAATTTTCCGAGAAGATGTATAGCAGTTCTCAATAGCATAGAACGCAGACCTAACCCTGCCTCCAGCTTCCCTCTCCTTAGTAAGGCTACCGTGTACACACAAATCATCTGATCCCCCCTAACCTCCCTTAAAAAGGGGGGAATAGATTCAAAGTCCCCCTTTTTAAAGGGGATTTAGGGGGATCAAACCACATTTTGCACCTAGTACAAAGATGTGTGTACACCGTAGCCTTAGTAAAAAGAGGGATTGAGGGTGAGATTTGATCTTATTACGCCTACCTACTTAACTGCGAATTGCGATCGCAAAAACAAAAATTATTACAAAGTATAACTACTGAATAAAAACTCAAATTTCTACAGTAACTTAAACAAGACTGCAACCAGTGATTCAAGCAAACGTGACCAAATATACAGCAACTACCTTTGCTCCCGTCCAAGGATTTATCGAGAAATCCCGTAAACTTCGAGACTTGTACGGTGCATCATTGATTCTTTCCTATCTCAGCCAGCAGCTAGTAAAAGAAGCAGAAAAAACCACAACAGTTATATCTCCAGCCCGCGCCAACCTCCAAAAAGGAATGCCAAATCGCATCCTGATAAAAGGAGAATTTTCCAAAGCACAAGCAGAAGAAACTCTCTTATCTGCATGGAAACGAATGTTACACGAATGTCGCACTTGGATAGAGTGGAAACTACCAGACTATACCTATCACTGGGAAAGAGAGTGGATAAACTGGGGAAACCACGCTTGGGAAATATTTTGGGGAGAAGGCGACAGCATAAAAGCAGCGATGGAAGACTTAGAAACTTGCAAACTTTCCCGTGGATGGACAGCAGTCAACTGGATTGGAGAGAGTTCTAGTTTAACAGGAACAGATGGAATCGCCTTTCCCGGATTGGGTGGCGTACAGAGAAATCCTCAAAATCGCCAATGGACAATAGAAAAAGATCAAATCAAAACCTTCTATAAACGCCTCGCCTGTGCATTAGAAAATCGTCCCCCAGATGCAGAACCAGAAGGTAACTTTTTTGACCTCAACGAAAAATTAAGTATCCCGGAATTAGTGAAACGTCTAGTTACCCTACCAGAAATTGCCAATCAATTGGAGATGTCTAAACTAGAAAGTTTCAGCGAAATTTATCGAGGCCCCGAAGCCAAAAACGACCAAGGTAAAGGACGCTGGACAGGATGGTTTATGGGAGATGGCGATGAAGTGGGGAAACACCTAAAGGAATTAGCCGAATTAGAAAATGGCGATGAACAACTTCAAAAATTTAGTCAAGCCATGCGTAACTGGGGCAAAGACTTTACCAGAGACTTCCCCCAAGAAATCGGTAGAGTAGTTTATGCAGGTGGAGACGATTTTTTAGGCGTAATTTATCGAGAAAAAGACCAAGAACCGATTACAGCCAACCAAGCTTTTGCATGGTTAACTACACTCCCCCAAACCTGGGAAAAACACGATCAAAAAATAGGCTTAAGCGTCGGATTTGTTTGGGCAGGTACAAGCGTTCCCCAAAGGGATATATTACAACATTGTCGGGAAGCAGAAAAGCTAGCTAAATCTTCAGGGCGTGGACGAGTCACCATCAGAATTGTTTTTAACAGCGGTCAATATGTGCAATGGACATGTCCTTGGGATTATTTAAACATCTTAACCAAATATCAAGACAGAGAAAACCAATCAAACTGGAGTCATATTTATCAAGATTTAGCAATATTAGAATCTCGGCGGGCATTTAATCTTGACAAAAAAACCTTCGTCGAAAAATTCGCCATTGAATTCTTCAATATTTACTTTCCCGACGAAGGTCAACAATTACTAAATTATGAACGTGCTAAACACCTCATAGGTTTTAGTGAAGAAGATGATAATTATGAAAGAAGCAAAGCCACAATTGATTGGATAAGTGACTTAATTAAAGTAGGCTGGCATTTAAGTAATTAAGCGATCGTAAATTCAAACACCTTAACTAATCTCAAAATAAATATAGCAGTCCTAACTTATTTGTGAAAACTAAATATTTCCTTCTTCCTTCCTTCTTCCCTTTACGTCCTTCTCTACGAGACGCTGCGCGAATGCGTCCTTTGCAGTTCGTTTCCTATCTATATATTTTCACCACTCATTTAGAACTGCTATATATCTCATCCATCCGTAGGATGTGTTAGCGACAGCGTAACGCATCAACCCCTAGAGAATAGTGCGTTACAAACCGCCTTCTAACACACCCAACAATACCTAAATTTCGCCACTCCACTTATGTTCAAATACTTAATAACCATCAATCCATTAGGATTAATGTATGGAAGTACAGGTGCATTTCTCTCACCCGAAAACCTAGTCGGTCGTTCCGGTGCAAAATTCCCCCCAGAAGCCGCGACCCTATCAGGCTTAATGTTTAGCGCCAACAAAATTACCGAAAAAATTCCTCAAAATGAATTGAGTGCTAATCTATTTGTAGCCGGCCCCTTTTGGGCTAAACTCAAAGACAAGCAAAACTTTTATATTCCCATTCCTTGGAATAAAATCATTGCTAAAAAAGCAGTAGATGAATGGCAATTAAAAGAAGGTCAATGGCAGTTAGAAAATAAAAATGAGAAACTAGAACCAGATTATCGTTGGCAAACCATCAATTCTTGGGGAATAGCACCCAAAACCCTGAAATCTAACGAATCTGTTGCTAAAAATCCTTGGGAATACGTTTCCTTCCTCCATCCCAAAATTAAACAAACAGAACGTTGTGTAGAAGATTCCGACGGACTCTTTCTAGAAAACTCCGTCCAAATGTCAGACGATAGTTGCTTAGTTTATCTCTCAACCTATCCCCTAGAACCCGGCTGGTATCGCTTTGGCGGAGAAAATCACATAGTCGAAATCGAGTGCGAAGAACTCACAAACAAGAAATTTTTAAACCTATTAAATCAGCCAATAAAACGTACCTTCGCCTTAATTACACCAGGTATCTGGGGTTCAAACCGCTTCTCTCACCGCCATCCTCAACATGAAAGCTTTCCCGAAACCGTAGAAATGTTAACAGATAAACCATTACCCTACCGTTACCGCGCCAAAGGTAACTTAGGAAGGGGACGTTACGCAGTTCCGGCTGGTAGTGTTTACGTACTTGCAGAACCTTTAAATAAACCTTGGTCAGAATGGGACGAAGCATGGTTTCCCAAAGAAGGTTATAGCCTAAAACGAGTAGGATGCGGTTTATGTTTACCAACAGAAATTAAAGGAGTCGCCTAAAATGTACAAAAAAGCTTATGGAATAATAGAAACCTTAGCACCTCTGCACGTTGGTGCAACCGCCGGAGAAGAAAGCGGAAATTTAAACTTAATTTTTCGTGACCAATTTACTAAAACTGGTATTCTTCCCGGTAGTTCAATTCGCGGTCGCCTGCGTTCCGAAATGCGCTTAATAGATGGAGATGAAGCCGCAAAATATTGGTATGGTAACGAAGCAGGTTCAGAACAATCAGAAATTAATAACGAATCTCTCATCAAATTTGAATACGCTTCTATTCTCTGGCTACCCGTCTTTTGTCCCGGTCAACCAATAGTATGGGTAACTAGTCCACGCTTACTCCAACGCTACCAAAGAATTGCTGGCGACACTATCAAAATTAACGGTAAACCCCTCAAAGAAATAGAAATACCAGACCCATATACAGGTTCCAAAAACTTAAAAGCGCGGGAATCACAAGGTAAAAAAACCTTATTTTTCAACTTAGGTTTTTTGACCATCAAAAAAACAGCAGACTTATCCCCTTGGTTCCCCTCCGGTAAAGAAAAACCCGCAGTCATAGTAGACGACAGTGATATATCCATAATTCATGACATGGCATTATATCGCCAAAGTCGCGTCCGTTTAAAACCAGACCAAAAAGTAGTCGATGGTGGTGGCTTCTTTAACACCGAAGCCTTACCCGAAGGAACCATCTTAGTTTTTCCCATCGCCATCAAAAATGATAAATCAGGTAAACAATGGAAACCCTTAAATGATACTGAAAGCACAGATATTTACCTTGGTGGCTTAGAATCAATCGGCTTTGGTCACTGTAGTTTAACTCTAATAAGTTAGGTTTCATCCCCAACCCACCCTACAAATCTTCTCTTCAATTACGAATTACGAATTACGAATTACGAATTAGCATACTTATGACCTGGAAATCATACGACTTAGACCAAGAAGCACAACGCCTAATCCTCAAACACCGCGACCAAAAAGGAGTCATTGGTCAATCTCACAAAATGCGAATCACCGTAGCATTCGGCTTAGAAAGATTTTGGGGAGAACAACTACGACTTTTAGACAAAGAACCACCCAAAGGTCAATATTGGCGCGATACCTGGAAAAGCTTTACCAAAATCATGCAACAGGCAGGAATTAACCTTCCCCAAGAAGATGTTACCAGTAAAGATACTCCAAAAATTCAAGAAATCGCCACCAAATTATGGCAACTTCCCATCGAAGACCAAAGAATTTGTTTAGCTGTTCTCACTCAATTTTGTGACAGCTTAGTTTGGTGGACTCAGCGCTATAAAAAATCCGGAGTTGGTGATGACGAATAGTAATGAAGTCCCCTTAATGTTTCAAGCCCAAATCTCAGGACGCGGGCAGATTCAATATATCAAAAATCCCGAACAGTCTGAAAGATGGGTTGATGAATGGCTAGAAGGTTCTGCAATAGACCCTCCCACATTTAACACCAATATTAAAACAAAAGAATATAAAATAACTTGGCGCTTTGTTTCTAATAGCGGACAAGATGAAGATATCATTCGCCCAGTCATCGCCGCTAAGGGATTTCCTTTTTACCCAGGCGCAAGTATGAAAGGCGCTTTTCTCCGTGCTTGTACCTCAGAACAGGGTGCAAGATATTGCGGTGGAAAACTAACTAGTAACGATACCATACCGGGAATTCTTCGCTTTCATGGGGGTTATCCCAAAGATGAAACTTGGGTTGAACAACCATTAATTGATGTAGTTCATCCCCAACAAAATTGGCAAATTAAAAATAACGATAGCCATTCAGCATTTATTCAGATATCCCTCTATCAACCTACCTTAATATTCGGCATTTCCAGCACTAAAAAAATAGAACTTAGTGAATGGGAGACTATCTGGAGTATTTGGGATAAAGCCATAGAACGAGGTATTGGTTCTAGGGTTAGTGCAGGTTACGGTCAACCCATAAATCACCCAGAAACCAAATTAGTCAGCGTTAATCTGCGTGGACGAGGATTAGCCTCACAATTAATCGATAAAACAGGCGAATTTCGTCCCAATATTTTTAAAGCTGCTTTACGCGGTCACACACTCCGGTTATTTAGTGGCGTTACCGATGAAAATACAGCCGAAGAATTAACCAGAGAACTTTGGGGAGGATTTGCAGGGAAAAATGGTGCTGTTGTCGGCCAGTTAGGAATTGCTTTTAATGCTGTTGATTTAGAGATGGATGTATATCGGTATGGGAATGTAACCATGCCTATTTATGAATTAAATACAGGGACTTTAAATATTCTCAGCATGGGTGAGATTTCAAAAGAATACAAAAAAGAATTAAAAACCTTAGCAACCCAAATTTTAAGATTTGCGATGCTGCTTGGTGGTTTTGGTAAATCGTGGCGACGCATTAACCACCAGATATTTTTTCCAGACTATTTAAATGGTAAACCCATGATAGGCTGTCATTGGGAATTGACCAAACAATCAAATCAATACTACTTCCCAGTAAATAGTCTCAGTCATATCACTAATATCCTGAATGATATTCATAAAACTCTAAATAACTGGCTGAAATTAAAAGAAAAAACCCCAACTAATAAATTAACTTCTTGGCGTGAATCATTCCATCCCCAAAAAGTCCAAGTCTGGGGACGCATTGCCCAAGATGAAGATGATAGTTTAGCTGTGAGATGGTTTCACGGTAATTACCAAGGAAGCAACTCAATTAAAGGCTCAAGTCTCACAGGTAAAATGAGTCAGATTGGGAGAATTTGGCATCGAATGTACCCGCGCTACATCAAAAACAAAGAAGGAGAAATGAAGCGGAAGGGAAGAGAATTTGTAGAGTTACTCACAATTTTCCCTGATAAAAAAGATGAGAGAACACAAGAATTTTTAACTTTCTTAGCAACCAGCGACTTTACCAAACTTTGGGGAGAGTAAATTATGACTATTTGGATTGTCACCACAGGTAATAGTGATGTTATTCTCAAAAATGATAAAAGTTGGGGAAGTTTGTACGATGAAATTAGATATGATTTAGAATGTACAGAATTTGCTTCACCTCTACCACTAGACCCCAAAGATAAAAGTGCTGGTTATACTATACCTGCGAGAGTTTTAGGTTTAGTATATGAAAAGCAGCCTGATTATTACAAGTCAGATTTAAATTTTCCGCTTCTTGATACTTATTATCAATATTTTGAAGATAACAATATCAAGCCGGAAAGAATTATTATTTTGTTGACAGACCAAACTAAAATATTTAAACAAGACCAAATTATTTATGAAAAGTGTCCCTATTGGCAAGATACTTGTACGCTTAAACCTCTATTAGAGTGGTATTTGAAAGATAAGTTTAAGTCTCAGCCATAATTTTTAGAGATAATACCAATCAACGCAAATAAAGGTATAGATAATTGGAATGAAACCCTTTCTTTGGTAGAAGAAGCATTCTGCAAATTAGACTATAATTCACTCAAACCAGTTTATGTTAGCCATCAAGCAGGGACACCAGCCATATCTTCGGCTGTGCAATTTGTCAGCTTAGGTCGATTCCAGAAAGTTAAGTTTTTAGTTAGTAATGAATATTTTGATGAAAATTACGATAAAAAATCTAAATCAGAAGCTATTGAAAGTTCTAACTATTGGCGAGGAATGCAGATTCAAAAAGCACAGCAGTTAATTACAAGTGGCTTCCCTGGTGCTGCACTCAAAATATTAGAAAATATAACCGGAATAGAAAAAGCTGCCATTACTGAATTAGAAAATATTGTTGATTTCTTTAATCTCCATAGTCCTCTAACAGATAGCAGCCAAGATTTTGCCATTCCTCAAGCTACCCAGCGTATTGTTGATGCTCTTGACCTCATAGGATTTTTCTTCAATCAAAGAAATTATCTTCAAGGAATTACTCTTCTGGCGGCTGCTCAAGAAACCTTTTTAAAGGTGGCTATTTTATCACAAGTAGCGATGATTAATGAAACTATTACTTTAAATGGGGACTCTCGAAATGTCTCCGAGCTAATTGAATGGGTTCCACTAGGTTTATCTTTAGCCAAATCTATCAAAAATGAAACGAGTACTTTTAAAATCAATGTTTTACAAAGTCTCCAATTTCCTATTGAGAAAATTAAAAATAATAATTTTGGAATAATAAATAAAAATGATTCATTAATTGATTGGTTAAAAAAGCTAGATAATAGTTTTTCTGATTGGCCTTTACTGAGATGGTATTGTAATAAAGACAGATATGCTAATGATGACCTTCGTAACCAACTAATGCATAACTTGCGTGGTGTTGAAGATAGGGAAGTAATTGATTATTTATTGGGATATAAAAATCATCAAGTTAATGATGTTATGTCAGCTTATGTTTATGATGTTAAGCAACCATTTTTGAATGCTATTAATTATTTTAAGCTTGGTTATAAAAGGGAGAAGTTGAATAAGAAACTTCAAGAAATAGCTGAGTCTCTTATTTAAGGGATAAAGATATATAGGATTACTATTTGATTTTTGAACGAAGTTAAGTATTGTAGAGTGAGTTAGAACGGAGTTCGTAACGCACTATTATCACGGGTTTGATGCGTTACGCTGTCGCTAACACATCCTACGTATACGCCTTACAATTGCTGGCTTGGCTTTAGTAACGCACTATTATCACGGGTTTGATGCGTTACGCTGTCGCTAACACATCCTACGTATACGCCTTACAATTGCTGGCTTGGCTTTAGTAATAAAAATCGCGTTACGCTGTCGCTAACACATCCTACGTATACGCTGTCCGTGGTGTGTAAGTCGCTTCTCTTCGGAGAAGCGGAATTAATGGAAACATACCCTTATCGGTTCCCTTGTCATTTTGTACATATATTTTTCTTAATTTCTATCATGCAAGACTTTGAGCGAATTAACCCTTTCCCTATTTCCCCCTAAAAAGGGAGAATAGGGTGAAAAGGGATAATTTAGCGTAATTACTAGTTCTCTGAAGTTTCCTGAGAGAACTTTTTATGGATGGTTTTAGTGGATTCCCCATCAGCCGCGACTGTGATGAGATAGTCCATTAAACCATCTGAAAAGGGAAGACGTAGGTGGAAAGTTCCATCGGGTTTGACTTTGACGGGATGTCCACTAATGTTGACGTTTGTATTTGGTTGGGTTGCTCCGTGAATAATTAACTCAGCATCTGCTACAAACCAAAAATCTTCGTGGGAACGATTGAAAACGCGAACGTTAGGCGAACGGGCGATGAGTAACCAACGTAGTTTACCGCCGTAGGCATCGCTATCAGCAACATAACCAATTTCAACCATATAGTCGCGATCGCTCACGGGAATGGCCACAAAGCGATCGCGGGCTACTTCTTCACATTCATACTGCTGGATAAGTTGAGGACTTTGATAACTCAAGTCAATCCCTGTCACATCATAGAGCCGCACTACTAATTGAGAACCACCTTGTTGATGCAGTGCTTCATTCTGAGTCGGGGAAATGTGCCAAGAAACATAAGCCCATTTGGGAGTACGGGCTGTGAGCAGTATTTTGCTTTCTTCTTCACTACTCTCTTCTTCTACATTTACCAAGTCAACAGCTGTTTCGCCCGCTAATGCTACATCTTCAAAGTTAATAGCTGTTTCGCTGGCTAACGCTACATCTTCAATGGGGGAATCTGTATGAACGGGACTGAAGACACGAACAATTCCTGAACGGGCAATAAATAACCAGCGTAGTTTACCGCCGTAGGCATCGCCATCAGCGACATAGCCAATTTCAGCTATGTAATCGCGATCGCTGATGGGAATTTCCACGAAGCGATCGCGTGCTGTCTCGTCACATTCATACTGCTGGACAAGCTGAGGACTTTGATAACTCAAGTCAGCCCCAGTTGTATCATACAGCCGCACTACCAATTGATAGCCGCCCTGTTGACGCAGTGCTGCTTTCTTGGTTTCGGATATCTCCCAAGAGACATCAGCCCATTGGGAAGTGCGAGGTGTCAGAATAATACTGCTGTGTTCTTCACCAATCTCTTCTTGGGTATCTACCAAGTCAATATCTGTTTCATCTGCAATCGCTACATCAACGATGGGATCTGGATGCACTGGACTGAAGAAACGAACAACTGCTGAACGGGCGATGAATAACCAGCGATCGCCATCAGCGAGATAGCCAATTTCAGCGATATAATCGCGATCGCTGAGGGGAATATCTATCAGTCCGTCGTCTGCTGTCTCTTCAGATTCATACAGCTTGACAAGCTGGGGACTTTGATAGCTCAAGTCAATGCCTGTGACATCATACAGCTGCACTATCAATTGAGAGCCGCCCTGTTGACGCAGTGCTGCCTTCTTGGTTTCAGAAATTTCCCAAGAGACATGAGCCGATGTATAAGTATAAGGTGTGAGAGAAATACTGCTCTCTTCTTCTAAGTGAATATCTGTTTCATCCGTAGTCGTCAGACGATCGACGATTGGATCTGGATGCACAGGACTGAAGAAACGAACAATTCCTGAACGGGCAATAAACAACCAGCGTAGTTTACCGCCGTAGGCATCGCCATCAGCGATATAACCAATTTCAGCGATGTAATCGCGATCGCTGAGGGGAATCTCTAGCAAGCGATCGTGTGCTGTCTCTTCACATTCATACTGCTTTACAAGCTGAGGACTTTGATAACTCAAGTCAATGCCAGTTGTATCATAGAGCCGCACTACCAATTGAGAGCCGCCCTGTTGACGCAGTGCTGCTTTCTTGGTTTCAGAAATTTCCCAAGAGACATGAGCCAATGTAAAGGTATGCGCTGTGAGCAAAATACTGCTTTCATCATCGTCAATAGCTGTTTCGGCTGCGATCGGTACATTGTCAACCGGAGTATTAGTTTCTCCTTGGGTATCTGATGCAAGATTGGTAGCCCAGGCTCCAATCCCTGCACCTGCTGCTAAAGCCGCAACGTCTGCAAAATCTATGGAGTCATTTTCAGCAACACCTTCTCCAACGGTTGGCTCTGGTTGAGATTTTTCGTCTACCATATCGATTGGAGGTTCTGCTGCATCCGCTACCACATTGAATACATCTTCTTCTGACAATTCTGGTAAATCGACCTGTGAAGATGTTGGTAACGGTGATGGTTCTGCTTCACCAGACTCTGGAAAGGGCAATTCATCTACTGGGGCTATATCTTCAGTTGAGGTTATACTCTCTAGCCAATTCAATTCTGCCTGAAGTTCGTCATCTATCTCATCTTCACTAACTTCTGTGTCCCAATATCCAAAATCAGATGTTGCTTCTGGCACATCTGGCAATTCTGGCAGTGGGCTTGTTAGTTCAGATGAAGGCAGTTCCACACCAGATGCCTCTTCTGGAATATTAGCCAGGTGAGGATAGGAAGTATTTACTACAGCTGCTGGGGCTTCTATGTCCCATGCAACCTCATTAGAATCAGGGGGATTTGTCTCCGGATAATTATTTAGCTCGACCGTCTCATCAATTGCGTCTGTTTCTGTTTCTTTGTTATTAAAGGTAGACCAGGTAGCTGCCCCGATGCCCGTTGCTATAGCTGCACCACCGGTTAAAGCTGCGGCTCCCGATCCATTAGCTACGCTAGAGGTTGTACCTGTACCTTCATAAAGGTTAGAGGTGCCATTAGTTGCCTCTTGGACTAAATTTGATGTCCCTTGAGGACTATTCTCATTCAGGTCAGATTGTGTTTGAGCATAGATATTGAAGGGAGTGCGATCGGGGGTTTCTTGATCTTGGAAGTGTGCTATTGGCTGTTCCTCTAGCATCGCTCCGTTAAGAGAAGAAACAGTGCTGGCGTTGAGTACCGCCATTTCTTCATCCTCTGTCTTAGGTGGATGAGGATTTGATTCTGGTAAGTTGTCTGTTCGATCGGAGGGCGATGGGCGTTTTCCTAGAATCCACCATAGTAAAGATCCACCTACAGTTATAAAAAATAAAGGTAGGAGCAACCAATATGGTGTTTCCTTATTTACAATTGGACTGTTTTGTGCAGTAGCAGGAGCGACAAAAGGTTGGTCGCCAAATGCAGAAGCAGTGGCATTAGGGGAAGCTGTAGCAGCAGGTTTTGTCTGGGCAATGGGGGAAGGGGTGACAATAGGTTGCGATCCATTGGCTGCGATCGCAACTGCTTCTGCCGTTATACCTTGTTCTATAGCCTGCTGTCCTGGCGGTGCAAGGGTAAAGCCGAGAAAATCCACTATGCTTAAGCCGGGATTTTTTTTGTAAACGTAAACTAAAGGTTGCGAGAAGGGATATTTTGCATCATCTGGGGAGGCTTGATGTAATTGCAGAACTCGCACATCTTTCAATTTCGACACCTGATTAGCTAACACATAGCTGATGCCGTCTTTGCCCAGTTGTTTGATGATTTCTGCGGTATTATCCTCTGTTAGCTGGGTAGCATTAGACCCTGTAGCAAATTCAGCAGTCTTAAAGGCTGGATAAGTGCGAAAAGTATTGCGAGTCTCACTTGTATTCGGGCGATCGATTAAGCGAATCTTCCCTGGAGGCCCACCCAGTTGTGACCAATTTGTAATTTGTCCCCGGAAAATCCGGGCGAATTGCCTACTAGTCAAGCTGCCTTTGAAAGGATTATCAGCACCAACCACGATCGCAATTTTCTCACGGCGCAAGCGGACTTGCTCTAGTCCTTGGGTTTTTTCTGCTGGTGTCAACCCACGCCCCATTGCTACTATGTCGATTTTGCCATCTAGTAACTCTTTCAGTGCTGTATCAGTGCCATTAGCAGCAACTTCGACCTTAGTACCCGAAAACTGTTTTTCAAAATTATCTTTCAGGCTTTGGTTGATTGCACCCAAGCTACTTGAACCATCAATCCGAACTGTCGTCCCATTTTGCACTGTTTGCGGCAGTGTAAAAGCAGGAGAATTAGGTTTAGATTGAGCCAGTATGGGTTGTAATACCAGGAAACTTGCTGCCATTGGAGTGGTAGCTAAGGAAATCCATAGTACCAGCCTGATTATCGAAGTATCTTTTTTTTCTTGTTGCCACATAAGCCTCTTAATTAAAGTAAAAAATAGAAAGCCTACCAGTCTTAAATCACAATCTTGTTAGGGATTATGGAGGAGACGCGCTAATTATACATCTGAGTTATCTTTACTTCTAAGTTCCTTCAGCGCGTTTGTATTGATTTATACTGTGACTGAGATTGTATAACATGATAATTTATACTCTAATTGCCAGAGTCTGTTTACTATAAAATGTTCTAATTTATATTGCAACTTATACCAAATTGCAAGCTTATGGCCACAATTATGAATTATTGAATTATTAAAACTGGTAAAGTCTAGCAAATTCAATATTATTTAACAATATTATTTTCATTAGTGCTAAGTACTGGGTATCCTAATGTCTTAACCGAGTACTTGATTGTTCAAGGTGGATAAAAATTTTGGACAATAAATTCCTCTTTAAACTCTTGCCTCTGTGTTCTCTGCGCCTCTGCGGTTATATAAATTACTTTTAAACCCGCAGAGGCACAGAGAAGCCAGTGCGTTGTGGAGGGGTAATTGTTCAGCACTCAGAGGAATCTACTATATTTTTGAGATAACAATGGCAATCGGGCTTATCAATCAGTGACTCCACCAAAGCATTTAAAGCAGTAGCAGCTAAAGCGCCACCTCCCAAAGTTCCTTCAACTGTAATAAAAGGTATCCCTTGTTGCATCAGTTGTCGCTTGGCTGCGGGAGCATGACTAAAGCCAATAGGCATTCCAATTACTAATGCAGGCTGAATTTTTTGGTTAGACATCGCTTCACAAACTTCTACAAGGACTGAGGGAGCATAACCAATTACCAACACGCAACCCCGATCTACTTGCAGCAATTTTTCTCGCCATTGTCGATGTTGCCAAAAAGCAACTTCTGCTTCTGTGGCGGTGGTAATATGGGGATTATCAATCAAAGTTTCAGTGTGGCATCCCAAGTGAAGTAATCGGGTTTGATCTAAAGCAGCAGCAACGGTTTGGGTATCGACAACAATTTGACAGCCTGAAGATAAGGCTTCTCGACTAGCTGCGATCGCACCTCGGCTCAATTTCACAAAGGACACTAAACTGACATCGCCACAAGCCAAAACCAACTGAGAAATTAAGTGTTGTTCAATTTCCGAACGCTGAGACAAATCTGGTAGTAAGCGTTGTAGTGATTCGGAAAAAGCTTCCGAATGAGTATGAATTTCGGCATCCAAACCACTCCAGAGGTTTTCCAATCCCCCCAATCCGGCTTGAGTTTCGACATCAAGTAACTTCAGTTGTGCCAAAACTTCCGCCTGGATAACTTGACAATGGCGATCGCGCCCCAATAATCCTTCTAATGCTGATGCAGTTTGGCGCAGTTGCGAAATTTGTTGCATCACCGCCCGATATTGCTGCTGGAGTTGTCCCATGAGGTTAACAGTTGTGTCAGCTTCTGGTTCCACTTCCAAAATATTGCGGATGTGGTTTAGCTGAAACCCTTGCTGCTTCAGTGCAACAATCCTTTGCAACCGCAGAACATCTTTTTTAGTGTAGAGACGGTAATTGCTGTGCGATCGTACTGGTTGCGGTAACAATCCCAATTGATGATAATGTCGCACCATCCGCGGAGTTAAACCGCCGCCTACCAAATGCGTTAACTGCTTAATTGTTAGATCGCTGCTTTTGATTTCCACAAATTATAGTTTTAAAGAAGTTAATTATTGTTGAGAGGGCGTTTAGAAAAGGCGATGTATGATGATAAGCCACTGCGTGTCTACGCTTTTAACTTAGCTTAGTCAAACTACCTGCTAGCCAATAATTTTTTCTGTGTATTAGCTGCTTGGATGACGTTGTTATTGCTCGTAAATACCTGAATACCTGGAACAACAGTATAATCCATGTCATCTGTGATAATTTTAATTTTCCCTGCTCCTGCCCTGCTAATAGCTTCGAGGAGTAGTAGGTCATAGCCATCAACAGCTTGAGTTTGAAATCTGTTTAGTGCTGCATCAGTTGTTGCGTCATCTACTGTCAGATTAACAGGAACAGCAAGCGCCTTCACTTGACTCCAAGCTAACTGAACTTCAGCAACAACATTCATCCGTTCATTTGGGTAATTATGACGATATTCTTTAAGTGGCAAAAGCCCATGCGATTTTGTATAAATGTTATATTCAGTTTTCTCAATGATATGAGCCAATTCAGCCAAAATTAGCCCTGAATATGTCAGTGTCGCTCCATTTACAAGAGCTTGATTAATATATTTGAGATAATTGCTGAATCTGGAAGTTTGAGTACCAAATCCAGCATTTGTATAAGTTTGCCAAAACCAGACGTTGGTATCTACAAGAAAAATATCATCCTGCTGGGGATTATCAGTTTTGATATCGATGATATCAGCTTGGATGTTAAGATTAACCACCATGCCTTAAAAAGTTGCAGCCTTTTCTGTGATTACTTCATCAACCGCATTACGAAATTGCTCATCAGAATAGTAATGCTTCGCATTGGCAATCACACGTTCAAGAACATTCCACCCCTCAGAACTTATGGCAGTGAATTCAACTAGCCGATTAAGGTTATCTGCTGGAATATCTTTCAAGAGATGACCGATCGCAAAGTTGAAAAAAGGAGAAGCAAACACCTGAACTCCAGTAAAATCTAATTCTACAGGGTTGCCAGCAATCAGAACTGGATGAATCTGGTCATATACCTTCTGCCCACTCTCAGCGCTGATGGCGTATTTCCCGACGAGATCAAAAATTTTGTATGCCATTCCTCTATCTCCGTCTTTAAAATAACCGCTTCTTAAGTTGATGAGCTTCAGTTGCTAGGCAATAGTAAGATTCATCACACCGAAGTGCAATATTAATCAGGGTTCCCTTAAAGTTAGTACATTTGTTCTCATATATAATATTATCGCCTATATTGACATATCCGTCATTACTAAATATTGTAAGGTTTCCATGATTTTTTACGATGAACTCCTGCAATAAATTTAAGCCTGCGCCACGGGAGACACTGTTTTGCTTAGTGCTATTTCCCGGCTCAAATGCCCACTCTAGAGCCTCATTCGCAGTCATGTCTAAGTTCTGAGGTAGAGAGCGAACACTAGTAGGGATACCAATACCAAAGTCGATGACTGTCAGATGAAGAAAACCAAGTTTGGGGTAGTGCTGACCACATCTGAACACCCCCACAGTAGATTGACTACGATCAAATGCATTAAAATATATCTCTAAGACTCGCCCTGTAATTGCATCTTGTAGTCTTGGACTGATATTGACCCAACCTTTGCCCAGCCAATTATATTTCAGGTAATCTGCAATAACATTAAAATCCTGATGAAGATCGTTCCGGTAAGGTATGGAGTTGCCGTCCCAAGGTTTCCTGTCACAACCAAAATCACACAGGAAGCCATTCTGAGCCAAGTTCATACTAATTTTCTCTGGAAGTGTATTCCAATCGAAAGCGAGAGAGCCGCCACGAGCTTCGATAAAACGGAATAGTCCCCCCAAAAAAGCAACGCCATAGTGTCCCAAGAATTCACAGTAGTGAAAATCTACCTTGATATTTAAGCAATCTTGGGGTAGCTGCTCAATTTCATCCCTGAGTTTGAATAATTTATTAAAGTGATAGAGATTATCATCAATCGTGGTTACATAAAGAATTAAATTTGGTTGGTTTTTAGTCTCTAACAGCAAGATAACTCCAACTATTACAGATATTTATTATTTATTTATATCTTGAACTTTAACACTGGTATCAACAAAATTTAGCGCTTTTTTGCGATTTTGGAGTGTTCTATAGCAATCATTTTCATCCTCTAATCAAAAATTTGAAGATTTACAAATTAGCGGACTATACCCAGAATAAAACACACACTAACATAGAAAATCAATCTGCGAACCTACTCACTCTGTGTTTCAAAATCATTATAAACCTTGACATTAACATTAATGTCAAGGTTTAGCGTGAGAGAGTCACTATAAATTCATCTCTCATGCTCTACCCCCAACGTTTCAACCAATTCACCAGAGAACACGCAGATACTGTAGCAGCCATTTCGTGTGGCTTACTGCTATTTCTCGGATGGTTCGCCTTGCATCTCGGTTGGTTGGGATTCGCATTCCTGCTGCTACCTGCTGCTTATGTAATTGGTGGTTACGAAAGTGCGCGGGAAGGATTGACTACCCTTTTCAAGGAAAAAGAACTCGATGTAGATTTGCTGATGATTGTGGCGGCGATTGGTGCTGCTAGCCTCGGCTTATGGCGAGGAGAATATCATCTAATTATTGATGGGGCAATTTTGATTTTGATTTTTGCTATCAGTGGCGCATTAGAAGGCTATGCAATGGCGCGAACTGAGCGCAGTATCAGGAGTTTGATGAGTTTGACACCAGATACAGCCAGAGTTTTGCTTCAGGGAAGGGAAGAGGAAGTTCCGATTAGTCAGCTAAAAGTCGGTGATGAGATTGTCGTCAAACCTGGAGAGCTAATTCCTACTGATGGGATAATTTTATCTGGTTACAGTAGTCTCAATCAAGCTGCAATTACAGGCGAGTCTTTACCTGTAGAGAAAACAGTGGGTGCAGAAGTATTTGCCGGTACGCTCAACGGCTATGGCGCATTGCAAGTTAAGGTACACAAACCAGCCCAAAGCAGTTTAATCCAGCGTGTGATTCGCTTGGTAGAACAAGCACAGACAGAAGCACCACCTTCGCAAGAGTTTATCGATCGCTTTGAAAAAGGATATGCCAAAGTAATTGTAGTAGCCGGGGTATTGCTGGCAACTTTACCGCCATTTATTTGGGGTTGGGATTGGGAAACGACAATTTATCGGGCGCTTACTTTTTTGGTGGTAGCTTCTCCCTGTGCGCTGATGGCTGCAATTATGCCCACACTGCTTTCAGGAATCGCCAATGGTGCAAAACAGGGGATTTTGTTTAAAAATGGGGCGCAGTTGGAGAAGATTGGCAAAGTGAGAGCGATCGCATTTGATAAAACTGGTACTCTGACAACAGGACAGTTGCAGGTATTCCAAGTAATTCCAGTTAGTGAATACACTCAAGCAGATGTATTAAAAGCCGCAGCTAGTGTGGAATCCTATTCAGAACATCCCATCGGTAAGGCAATTGTGCAGGCGGCTGGTGAAACAGTTCGAGTCTTGGCGGTTCCCGTCGAGTCGAAACTGTTGAACCCGAAGGGTGATTTTGATTTGGTTGGTGCAATCCAAGTGCAAGCCATCCCTGGACAGGGAATTGTCGGAATTGCTCGAGAACAACAGGTAATTGTGGGCAATGCCGTTTTTATGCAGCAATATGTGACAAATTTACCTGAAGAATTGCGAGAAATGGCTCAATCTTTGGAGCAAGAAGGTAAAACTGTGGTTTGGGTAGCACAGGGAAATATAGCAGAGGTAATGGGTGTAATTGCGATCGCAGATGAAGTCAGATCGCAAGCATCCGCAACCATTACCCGGTTAAAGAAACTGGGAGTTGAACAAATTGTCATGTTAACCGGGGATAATGAAGAAACTGCTCACAGTGTCGCCAAAGCAGTCGGAATCGATCGAGTATATGCTCAACTTCTACCAGAAGATAAGCTAGACGTTATCCGCCTTTTACAGCAAAAGTATCAAACTGTGGCAATGGTGGGCGATGGAATTAATGATGCACCAGCTTTAGCCCAAGCATCTGTGGGTATAGCGATGGGAATATCTGGTAGTGATGTGGCATTGGAAACCGCAGATATAGTACTGATGGCAGACAAGCTAGAAAAAATTGCGGTGGCGATACATTTGGGGAGGCGATCGCAATCTATAGTCAAACAGAATATAGTCGTAGCGTTGGGTTTCATTATGTTGCTTTTGGTGGGCAACTTTCTCGGAAGTATTAACTTACCCATTGGCGTGATTGGACATGAAGGCTCTACAGTATTAGTTACCCTCAGTGGTCTAAGATTGCTGAAATAAAGCACTTTTCTCTAACTGTCTAATCCGTTCCATTTGCAGGATGTTCCACTCATCTTCAGAATAGGGTGTGGTGAACCAGGCATCTAGTATTTCTTTGGCGATCGCTTCTGTAGTCGCACGTAAACTCAATACTAGGACATTCGCATGATTCCAAATCCGTGCCCCGCGTGCAGTCTCAGCATCATGGCATAATGCTGCACGTATACCAGAGACTTTGTTGGCGGCAATAGATGCGCCAGTCCCAGTCCAACAAAAGACAATTCCCTCATCTGCTTTCTGGGTTGCTACTGCCAAAGCAACTTTACTACAACTGAGGGGCCAATCTACTTCTAAATCATTCTCGGCTAAAGAACCGAAGGGTATAACTTCATGCCCACGTTGCAGAAGTTCTTCCACTATGCGATCGGTAAGGTTGGTGCGTTCATCACTGCCAATAGCGATTTTCATGCATTCCCCCTTAAAATTAGTCTTCCCCATCTCCTCATACTACGATGTTTATTAGGAGACAGGGAAATTGGGTATTGGTTATTCTCTTTGTCTTGTCCCCCTCGTCTCCCCTCTTCAATTAAGGCTTCGGACTACCCGCTTCTGCTGGTGCAGGAGTAATGGGAGCGCCATTCCTGATGTTGAGAATACCGGAAACAACAATTTTCTCTCCAGCTTTTAGTCCTTCGAGAACTTGATAATTATTCCCCTCAATAACTCCCAATTTCACGGGCTTTTGTTGAGCCACTAAAGATGGCGCTCCAGGTTTAGAGTTTTCTGCTGCTAGCGCTCCAGATTTAGAGTTCTCTGCTGCTGGCGCTCCAGGTTTAGAGTTCTCTGCTGCTGGCGCTTGAGCCACAAACACAAAAGTCTCTCCACCCAGGCGAGATACTGCTGTAACTGGAATTAAGATTCCTGGACGTTCATCCCAGATCACTTTAGTTTGCACTGACTGAAGATTAAGCAATCGATTTCTCAAATTGCCAAAGTTGGCTTTTACCAAAACTGTCTGCGAATCGGAACTGGCATTTGGGGAGATAAAACTGATTTTACCCGTTGTTGTGGGTTTGCCTTGGGCATCTAGCATTTGCACAGGTAATCCTAAGCGCAACTTTCTGGCTTGATTTAGCGGAATGGATATATTCAGTTCTAAAGAGTCGTTTTTAGTCAATGTGGTGAGTTGATCCCCTTGTGCAACATACTGTCCTACCTTGACTGGGATATCACCAACAATACCTGTGAAAGGAGCTAAGACTTTTGTGTATTGCAGTTGGACTTGAGCCGACTGGACTTGAGCGGCTGCTTGGCTTACTTGCGATCGCCCTTGGGCAATATCTTCTGGGCGGTTGCCGTTCACCTGTTGCCTATAGAATTGTTTCTGTTGTTCTAATGCAGCACCTAGCTGCTGGATATTAGCAGTTCTGCTTTTGCGGAGTTGCTCTAAGTTTTTCTCGGCTGCAACTAACGCTGCTTGGGCACTATCTTTGTTTTTGATGTATTCGTCTAGGGTATCTTGAGAAGTTGCCCCTTCTTTTGTTAATTGTGCATATCGCGTTGCTCGTGCTTGCGCTAGTACAAGATCGGATTTGGCAGAATTAACTTGAGCTTCAGCCTGCTGAACTTGCTGTGGTAGCGATCCAGATACGGCATCTTGATATTTTGCTTGGGCCTGATCTAGCTGGGCTTTGGCTTGGGAAACTACTTCTGTTCGAGTCCCTGCTTTGAGTTCGGCAAGATTTGCCTGTGCTTGTTGAAGTGCTGCTTGTTTTTCTCTTAGCACGGCTTGGGCATCATCAGTTTCTAGGCTAATAATTACTTGCCCTTGTTGAACGCGATTGCCCTCTTTGATCGAAATCTGGCTAATTCGCCCTCCAATCTGTGGTTTTATTGGTACAGACTGTGGAGCCTCTAAGGAGCCGATAAACCCCGAACTATCCTGCACAGTTTCAGTTTCCACAGTTGCTAGCTGGACAGGAATTGCCATCGGTTGACCAGCAGCTGCCCCTCCTGGTGGTGAATTGCTAGCATGACTAGTTTGCCACCAGCGCCAACCAAAACCAATGCCTCCAATTAATAGGATAATTCCCAAAATTAGAGGCCAACGCCGCTTTTGAGGTGGCTTAGGCGATCGCTCTACCAATGGTTGCGACTCTTGACTAGAATCAGTAACAGTAGGCTGTTGTATTTCAATTGGACGGGGAGAATCAGGGAACTCAGAATGGGACATCTTCAGTTACTCAGCTTGTGGATTTAGACTTGGGCAATCTACTCTTCGCTAAAAAAGCATTATTTTGAATAGTTTTTTAGCCCTTTTTTCTTGATGTTGGTGACAAATATAGGTTTGGGTCTTTGGGCGATCGCTCACGATGTCTAGCACCTAAAATGCATAAATATGATTCAGCGTATTCTGGTTAATTTGTATATTGCTTAACTCCGATGGTTTTTTGAAAGTGTAATTTATAAAACTGTCTTAGTCAGTAAAAGCTCAGTCTTTAAGTTAGAGAGAAAACACAGTTCATCTTGTTGTCGGCGAATTAACAAAACTTCCTATCTGTTGCAATGGCAAAGTGCTAATACCGCGGACAAATAAATTGACGCAAGTTTCCATGTAGCATTCGCGACTGTAGTCTAGTGTGGTAGGAATATCGCTAAAACGCAGAATACCGTGAAGCAACATCCCCATGAAACTATCCACAGATGCTTTTAAATCTATATCTGAAGATACTGCGCCCCGATCTTGACTTTTCTGCAAGTACACAACCAGCTGTTGGCGCAGCGATTTGTCAGTTTCATATAAGATCAGACGGGCGGCTTGGGGATGTCGCTTTGCTTCCCCAATAAATGTCCGAATTAGGTCTTCATGCTCCTCTATCATCTGGTTGCAAAGCCTTGCATAATTCTTGAGGTCAACATGTAGGTTTTGAGTCCAGTTGTCATCATGAGCTAAGGCTTGGGACTGTAAAGCGATCGCTTCGGTAATTACAGCAGCTAGTAATTGCTCTTTGTTCTGGAAATGACGAAATAATGTTACCTCATTGACCGCAGCAACACGAGCAATTTCTCGCGTTGTCGCTCCAGTTAAACCCGCCGTTGCAAACACTTTAGTTGCTGCCTTTATCAAGCGGGCGCGAGTTTGTGCCCTCCTTGATGTTAAGTTTTCCATAAGCGTTTGCAAGCACTTGCTTGCAATTCTAAGTACTTGCTTGCATTATAACTACACAGCAGACAATATTGGTATAAGTTATAGATGAGTTTATCCCTCTTGAGTCGGATTGAATACTAAACTTAGGGAAGAAAAAGGTATGGAGCGATGTCTTTTCTATGAGATGCTACGCGGAATGCGGGCTACGCTGATTAATTCAGCTTTATTAAGCAAGGTCTAGAGTTGCATCAAGTTATCCTCACAAAGAACAACGTCCAATCAATTAATGTCCTCTAGAATCCTATTTTTGAGCAGTCTCATCTTCCTACACTTAGGTCACCCGATCGGATGATTTAAAAATCACCCGATCGGGTGATTTAAATTATCCTAATCAGAGTTTTGTATGTGTAGCCGAAAGCCCAATTGTGACACTCACCCATGATTACAGAAGCCCATACTGTACCGTCAGATCGGTATGGGTAGTTCACACATCAACAACTGATTCCTTGGAATTGAATTTTGGCAAAATACCAATAGTTGATTTTCGATTAGCAACAATATGAGAAAAGAGCCATTCATACCGATCGAGTGCTTGTTCTAAAGAATAGTTTTCTTCAGCAAACTGTCTTCCTGCATGACCTAGCCTCACACCTACAATCGGATCGGTATATAAATCATGCACCGCAGCAGCCATTGCATCAGGCGATTCTGGCTCCACAATTATTCCACCACCACTAAGTTCGATCGCTCTAGCAGCAGTACCATTGGCAGGAACTGAACCTACAATCGGACGACCACTTGCTAGCAGCAGTGGTATTTTTGAGGGCATATTGAACGAAATCACATTGCGCTTTTGCACAATTAATCCCACATCAGATGCTGCTAGCATTTCGGGTAGTTTTTCTCGTGATTGCAACGGTAGCAGCAAAACATTATCTGCTCTATGTAATAGACAATATTCCTGTAACCTTTGCAATGCTTTTGATTCACCAACAATGACAAAGACAATATCTCTGATATGACGTAAGCAAACTGCTGCTTCTATTACTGTTTCTAAACCTTGGGTTAGAGCAATATTGCCCGAATAAAGGACTATAAATTTCCCATCTAGTTGATGACTAGATATCCAAGAGTTGTTCTGTTTCGGTAAAGGGCGGATGAAATTTACATTCACCCAATTAGGAATACAAACAATTTTATTAACAGGTACTCCCTTCCTGACTAAATTCTCACGAAACCCATCGGCGATGACGCTAATAGTGTGTGCAGTCCGATATGCAAATTTTTCTAAAACTGCAAGAGTTCGGATCATCCACTTATTTCTCAGTAGCCCAATACGCACAGCAGCTTCTGGTAAAATATCTTGCACATTCAGAACTAGTGGACAGTTATAGAACCAACTTAATATTGTTGCTGGCAAAATACCTAATAAAGGTGGAACGGTTAAGATAATCACATCTGGACGTTTACCTGTAAAAGCTTGGGGTAAGCTTGTGAAAATAAAGCTCAACTCCAGTAACAGCCGATCTACAAGGTTAGGTTTAGACTTAATTCTCAGGTAGCTTCGCTGAATGGTCACGCCATTTTTTTGTTCAGTAACGTACCATTTATCCCGATATCCATCGTAAATTTCGCGCTGAGGATAGTTAGGCATTCCGGTAATCACTCGCACTTCATGACCTCGCTTTACTAGTCCTTCTGCCAATTCAGTCATTAACGGAGCAATTCCAATTGGCTCTGGATAATAGTTGTAGGAATAGATCAGAATGTGCATGAGCTATTTGTGAATTTTGTGAACACAACCTGAGAACGGCGAATTTATTACTGATTTCAGTAGTATCTGAATATTTGTATTATTTAAATTTTGGTTGTAATTAGATTATGATTTTGTAAATCACAACTAAAATCAATTTTAACAAGGTATTAGTTTTGTTACTTGAGTAAGATTTCTCTACATAGGGTTTCCATTTATCAGCGATCGCTGATAAATGTTAATTATTTACTGATTTAAGTTTCTCACCATATATTATGTGATAACTCTTCACTTATTTGAAAGTGAATCTAATCGTTAATTTTACACTTAGGGGATTGTAGCATTATATTTAATTTCATGTATAGAACCAATATTCCGCCTTTTCAACTGGCACATGAAGTATTTTTAACTAAGTCATCAGTATTGCGTTGATTGATCAGCATCCAAGTTTTTCAGTAGTTCAAAGACACTAACTACTCAACACTAAGTCTTGAGTAGCTATCAATACGTATAGGTAAATACTGCATGAAGCCACGGGGTTAAGTGTAATAAATTAATGAAGATAAACACTTGTTTTGTGAAGTTTTGGAAAAAAATGCCAAGTCTATCCAACAAACCCAAGCTCAACTCTATCTATTTTGATGTATGCAGCAAGGTTTTTTAAGTGATTTCCAAAACCCAGTTAACTAAAAATCACGAGCGATCGCCCGATCGGAACTGATAAAGTTAAGCCAAAGTTAAAAACAGAAATACTGTTACCTAGAGTTTTCTAAAATTCTTAATTCTTCAGCTGTAGGCTTAGGGAGATCGGACTCAAAGCTACCTTTAGGACAACGGACTTCAAACATTAGATTATCACCAGTTTCGGCATCAAGCACTTGAGTCAATTTGGCATTTGATTTACAACGCCCACTATCAAAATCGATGCCACCTACATAATCAGCCGTAACTTTCCAAACCTTACGGTTCCCGTCAATATCGGGGTTATATTCTGTTGCAGGTTTAGCATCTTTCCACTTGAGGAATTTAATTTCTTTAATTTTCCGATTACCTAAAAGTTTAGTTACCTCATCTTGTGTTTTTAGTTTGAATCCGCTATCAGATTTGTTTGAGTTATCGCCATATTTTGCAGGTAAAGGAGGATTTGTTTCTGGCTGTTGCTGTTCCTCGTTAATAGCAAAACTTGTTGTTGAGACAAGTGCTATAGAACCCACAGCAGCCGACAGTATTAAAATAATTAAAAGTGCCTGTTTAAATGATTTTATCATCTTTTTCCAAGTGTTGCTGAGGCTGAGTCTTTATCATAAATCGGCATAGGTTCCACTTGTAAATGTATTTAAATTATCTTTTGATTCAAGTCCGAGAATAAACTTTCAATATCCAACAGATATATAATTTTGGTGGTACAAAAATTTGTGTCGCAATTAAGTATAATAGAATACTTAATGAGTAGCGCTACATATTTAACTAGTCTAATATCGTATATCTTTTGTGTAGTATTATGATGGCAAAGATTAAGAGTGTTGATATATCAGGAAATTTAGCGTTTTTATTAGAAGTTGGTACAGAAGAATTACCTGCAAGCTTTCTCAGTGATGCCTTAATACAGTGGCGAGAACGCATTCCCCAAAGTTTGGAAGCAAATAGCCTTCAGAGTGAAAGTGTCCAAGTGTACGGTACTCCCCGGCGTTTGGCGGTATTGATTACCGGTCTACCATCACAGCAAGCAGACCGAGAAGAAGAAATTAAAGGCCCCCCCGCCCAAGCTGCCTTTAAAGATGGTCAGCCAACAGCAGCAGCAGTAGGCTTTGCCAAAAAGCAAGATGTGGAACTAGATGCACTCTTCCTTCGCCCCACTGACAAAGGGGAATTTGTCTTTGTGCAGAAAAGAATTCCTGGGCGTTCCGTGGCGGAAATTTTGACAGAACTTGTTTTCCAGTGGATTTGGGGTTTAGAAGGTAAGCGGTTGATGCGTTGGGGAGATGGGGATGGGAGGTTTTCTCGACCAATTCGCTGGCTGGTAGCTTTGTTAGATGAGACGGTGCTACCGTTAGAATTGGTAAATGGTTCTAAAACGATTCAGAGCGATCGCATTTCCCAAGGTCATCGCGTCTTACATCCTGAACCTGTGACAATTGCCCAAGCCACTGATTATGTTACTGCGCTCAAGTCTGCTTATGTCACCGTTGACCCAAAAGAACGCGAAAATCTGATTAAAGAGCAAGTAAAGGCAGTAGCAGAGAGTTTAAGCGGGTATACAGTCATTTATCCCGATTTGTTAGCCGAAGTAATCAATCTTGTTGAATATCCTTCTACAGTTGTTGGTAAATTTGAACCAGAATTTTTGGAATTACCAACTGAGGTAATTACTGAAGTCATGGTGACTCATCAACGTTATTTCCCTGTATTCAAACCAGGTAGTTTTGAGCAAGAATTATTACCTAATTTCATCACCATTTCTAACGGCGATCCGAAGAAATCAGATATTGTTGCCGTCGGGAATGAAAGGGTAATTCGTGCTAGATTAGCTGATGGCAGATTTTTCTACGAAGCTGATTTAACTAAGCCAATAGATAGCTTTTTACCACAGTTAGAAAAAGTCACCTTCGAAGAAGAATTGGGTTCGGTACGTACCAAGATAGATAGAGTAGTTAAGATTGCCGAGCAAATTTCTACCCAATTAGAATTAGCAGATAATCAAAGCCAAAAAATCCAACGGGCTGCTTTATTATGTAAAGCAGATTTGGTAACTCAAATGGTGTATGAATTCCCCGAATTGCAAGGCATTATGGGAGAAAAATATGCCTTAGCTAGTGGTGAAGATGCCGAAGTAGCAAAGGCAATATTTCAACATTATCTGCCAACGGGAGCCGGTGACAATTTACCCGATACACTCACAGGTCAAATTGTCGGTTTGGCAGATAGATTAGATACCTTAGTGAGTATCTTTGGTTTAGGTTTAATTCCCTCTGGTTCCTCCGATCCCTTCGCCTTGCGTCGGGCTGCCAATGCTGTAGTAAAAATTACTTGGTTCTATAATTTGCCGATAAATTTAGATGATTTATTGGCACAAATAGCAATAGATTTTGCCGCGAAATATAACAAAGATCGGGCATCATTAACCACGGCACTACAAGAGTTTTTCTTACAACGCATCCGCACCTTATTACAAGAAGAAAAACAGATTGATTACGATTTGGTAAATGCAGTTTTGGGAGAAAATGACCCAGAATATACAGAACGGACATTAAAGGATTTATTGGATGTCCGCGATCGCGCCTTATACTTACAACAAATCCGTAACGATAGTACCTTAGATAACATCTACGAAACCGTTAACCGTTCCACACGATTAGCCGCCCAAGGTGATTTGGATACAAAACAGCTAGAACCGAAAACGGTAGTTCGTTCAGAATTATTCCAAAAGCCCTCTGAGGCAGCTTTGTATAATGCTTTAATCGAATCAGTACCGCAAACTCAAACAGCACAGCAGACACGAAATTATCAACTGTTAGTAGCGGCACTAGCAAAAATTGCTCCGACAGTTAGTAACTTCTTTGATGGCCCAGATAGCGTATTAGTTATGGACTCCGATCCAGAAATTAAGCGGAATCGATTACATCTGCTGGGATTAGTTCGGAATCATGCCCGTGTTCTCGCTGACTTTGGGGCGATCGTCAAAAATCTGTAACGTAGGTAAACAAAAAGTTGTGTAATTTTTGCCAAGAAACGCTACTATAGGGAGTGCTTAACCAGGGACTCTGCTGCAATCTATGCCTAGAGCTACTGTTATTGGATTGGGAAAGTCCGGTATTGCTGCGGCGAGATTGTTGAAACGGGAAGGTTGGGAGGTAGAGCTAAGTGATGGCAACACCTCCGAAACCCTCCTCCAACAACAACAACAACTCGCTGCCGAGCAAATAACCGTTAAACTAGGCCAATCCTTAGAATTGAATGATGATAATTTACCCCAGTTAATAGTTGTTAGTCCTGGCGTACCTTGGGATATTCCCATATTAATTAAGGCACGCCAATTAGGTATAGAAACCATTGGCGAAATGGAACTCGCTTGGCGAAATTTGCGTTGGCGTAGCCAGCCGCAGGCATCGCTACCTTGGGTAGGAATTACTGGGACTAACGGTAAAACTACTACCACAGCTTTAATTGCTGCCATTTTCCAAGCAGCAGAATTAAACGCGCCTGCCTGCGGTAACATTGGCTACGCAGCTTGTGAAGTTGCCCTATCTTGGAGGGGGAAAGGAGCAGGGGGAGTAAGAGAAACATTTGATAATTCTTGTACAGACGCGATTAATCGCGTCTCCCGTAGCTCCTCACTCGATTGGGTGATTGCGGAACTTAGCAGCTATCAAATAGAATCTTCCAGTTCTCTAGCACCCCGTATCGGTGTTTGGACAACTTTCACACCGGATCACCTGAGTCGTCATAAGACTTTAGAGAATTATTACAATATCAAAGCAAAGTTATTGCATCAGTCAGAATTGCAGGTGTTCAATGGCGATGATGCGTACTTGAGGCAACAAGGTTTAAGTGCTTGGCCTAATGCTTATTGGACAAGTGTCAGAGGAAAAGATTTCCTGATTAGCGAAAAAGGTTTTTACATCGAGGACGACTGGGTTGTGGAAAAATTGACTGCAACCTCTACACCAGAACCGATTGTGAAAGTATCTACTTTGCGAATGGTGGGAGAACATAACCAGCAAAATCTTTTGATGGCAGTAGCCACGGCAAGATTAGCAGGAATTAATCGTGATGCGATCGCACTTGCAATTAGTGAATTCCCCGGTGTTGCTCATCGTTTAGAGCATATCTGCACTTGGGAAGGCATTGATTTCATTAACGACAGCAAAGCCACTAACTACGATGCTGCCGAAGTTGGTTTAGCATCTGTGAAAAGTCCAGCAATTTTAATTGCTGGTGGAGAAGCTAAAGCAGGTGATGATAGTGGCTGGTTAGCACAAATTCAAACCAAAGCTGCTGCTGTGTTATTGATTGGCTCTGCTGCACCCGCATTTGCCCAACGCCTCCAAGAAATAGGGTATTATTCTTACCACATTGTGGAAACTATGGAAAGGGCAATCCCCAAATCGGCGGAATTAGCTAAGGAGTATGAAGCGCCTGTGGTGTTACTATCTCCAGCTTGTGCCAGTTTCGATCAGTACCCCAATTTTGAAGTGCGGGGCGATCGCTTCCGTCAGTTGTGCCTTGCTTGGGCGGCAGGAGGCAAGCTTCAACACAACTTGATTCTTTCATCATCCCTATAATTCATTCACTGTGTGGCTTGCAGTTACACAGTGAATGAATTATGTAAAATTATTAACAATATTTGTACTGCTGGAAAATAATTCTTTTGCAACTTCAACCTCATGAGCAATGCTTGTAGGTTTCGGAATAGGTAAACCATCTTCTAACATTCCTTCTAGATGAAATTCAATAGCTTCTGCAATCATCTGCTTGACTTCTTCTAAGGTTGCACCTGTAGTTACACAACCTGGTAAATCAGGCACATAAGCAGAGTAATTACTATCCGCCTTTTCAATCACCACTACGTAATGCATTGCCATTCTCCTTATAATTGTGCTTGCCTCCAAATACTACTGAGAGTACCAGGGGCTAAGTCGTCAGATAATTTACCTGGAACAGTAACTAAACCTGGTTTACCCTGATGCTTGAACTGTCGATGACTACCTTTAGTTCTATCAAGATACCAACCATCAGCTTCCACTCGCTTGATCGCATCACGTACTTTCATGTTACTACTTATCTCTACAGGGAAAATTTCTGTTACAGATAGAGTGCCTTATTGAAAAAGCAAAGTAAACACAATTATGTCGCAATTGTGTCCGTCATTTTGTCGTGGGTTTTGGCATTGGTAAGTAGATGGACAAAAAGATTTCTCATGGATCGAGTGGCTCAAAATGAAATGCTAAAGTTAATAATCAAGCTTTTCCAGAGCTACATTGTCTCTCTCACAGATAAAATTTATATATGAACGCTACACAAGAAAAACTAAAAGTTCAGCTTGAACAGGCAATAGTTGCGGCTTTTGGCGCTGACTTGGCGGGAGTAGATCCAATATTGGTTTCTGCTAGCAATCCTAAATTTGGTGATTATCAGGCGAATGTGGCTTTATCGCTGAGTAAAAAGTTAGGAAAACAACCAAGAGCGATCGCAGGTGCGATCGTTGAGAAACTAGATGTATCCGAAATCTGCGAACCGCCAGAAATTGCTGGCCCAGGATTTATCAATCTGAAACTAAAAACGGTATATTTAGAAGCACAATTGAATACGATTCAAGCCGATCGTCGGTTGGGAGTTCCAGCCGCGAAAACGCCGAAGCGGGAAATTGTGGATTTTTCCAGTCCGAATATTGCTAAAGAAATGCATGTCGGACACTTGCGTTCTACGATCATTGGTGATTCCATCGCCCGGATTTTAGAATTTCTTGGACACGATGTGCTGCGGTTAAATCATGTTGGTGACTGGGGTACGCAGTTTGGGATGTTAATTACTCATCTTCGTGAATCTGATTCTGAAAATAATTCCTTTTGGAATAGTCTATATTATGAGGAGAACGATCAACCGGGTTTCATTAACTCTCCCTCTATAAATATAGGAGACTTGGTTCAGTTTTACAGAGAAGCTAAGAAAAAATTTGATGAAGATGCTGATTTTCGAGAAAGATCACGTAAAGCAGTAGTAGAACTACAATCTAATGAGTTATCAGCAAAACACGCTTGGTTTTTTCTTTGTGAAGCTTCTCGAAAAGAGTTTCAAGTAATTTATAAGTTGCTGGATATCAAGTTAGATGAACGGGGCGAATCTTTCTACAACCCCTTACTACCAAAAGTTGTGGAAGATTTAGAGAAATCTGGTTTACTGGTAGAAAATCAGGGCGCAAAATGCGTTTTTTTGGAAGGGTTTACAAATAGAGAAGGTGAACCTTTGCCCTTAATTGTACAAAAATCAGATGGTGGCTATAACTATGCCACAACTGATTTAGCCTCCCTCCGCTACCGGATTCAACAGGATCAAGCAAAGCGGATAATTTATGTAACAGATACTGGACAAGCAAACCACTTTACCCAATTTTTCCAGGTAGCACGCAAAGCTGGCTGGATTCCCGATGATGTGGAATTAGTGCATGTTCCCTTTGGGTTGGTGTTAGGAGAAGATGGGAAGAAATTCAAAACTCGTTCTGGGGATACTGTGCGGTTGCGAGATTTATTAGATGAAGCTGTTTCTCGTGCCCATGCTGACTTAAAAAGTAGATTACAAGAAGAAGAACGCCAAGAAACTGAAGAATTTATTAATGAAGTTGCTAGGGTAGTTGGAATCAGTGCAGTTAAATATGCAGACTTAAGCCAAAATCGCACTAGCAATTACATTTTCAGCTACGACAAAATGCTGGATTTCAAAGGTAATACTGCACCTTATATGCTATATGCTTATGCGCGGATTCAGGGGATTAGCCGCAAGGGTGAGATTAACTTTAACAAGTTGGGAAATAATGCCGTCTTATTGCAGCATGAAACAGAATTAGCGCTGGCAAAATATTTACTTCAACTGGATGAAGTTATTAGTAGTGTAGAGCAAGACTTGATGCCTAATCGTTTATGTGAGTATTTGTACGAACTGAGTAAGAAGTTTAATCAGTTTTACGATCGCCATCAGGGAGTTCAGGTTTTGGAGGCACAGGAACCACAGCGAACATCCCGCTTGATTCTGTGTGATTTGACTGCTAGAACCCTGAAGCTGGGATTATCTTTATTGGGAATTGAGGTGTTGGAGAGGATGTAATATTTTTTAACGTAAAGGTACGCTGAGTAAGAGTTAAGTTAATTTCTTCTTGGTGTCCTTTACGTCTTGGCGGTTCGTTAATCATAATTTTTGAATTTGGAGGCGATCGCTTATGGTACGGACAACATCAAAAAATATAACTTTGGCAGAGTTTCTAATATTACCGGAAACAAAGCCCGCTAGTGAATACATCGATGGACAAATTATTCAAAAACCTATGCCACAGGGAAAACACAGTATAATTCAAGGTGAAATGGTTAGCACTGTAAACTTAACGGTGAAACCCAAGCGAATTGCTCGTGCTTTTCCAGAACTGCGGTGTACTTTTGGTGGAAGGTCAATAGTGCCAGATATTGCTGTGTTTACTTGGCAAAGAATTCCCCGCGATGAAAATGGTGAAGTTGCCAACGTCTTCCAAGCCGCTCCCGATTGGACTATTGAGATTCTATCGCCTGACCAAAGACAAACGAAAGTTACAAAAAATATTCTCCATTGCCTGAATTATGAAACACAAATGGGTTGGCTGATCGATCCAGAAGAACAAACGGTATTTGTGTATATCCGCAATCAACAGCCAATCATGTTAGATGAACTAGATGCTTTACTTCCTGTGCCAGATTTCGCCAGTGAGTTGAGGCTGACAGTAAGAGATTTATTTGGTTGGCTGTTGGAGTAAAATAGGGAAATATACCAAGTGCAACAGGTTTTATGGGTAGGAATCGGTTGTAAACGGGGAACCTCATGGCAATTGATTGATTGGGCAATTGAGGAAGTCTTTCGAGAAAATCAACTTTGTCAAAGTGCGATCGCAGGGATTGCTACCATTGACACTAAAGCCTCAGAAGTTGGCTTAGTAGAACTTTGCCAGCTACGCAATCTAACGCTAAAAACCTTTTCTGCGGAAAGCCTTTGCTCTGTCTGTGTCCCCAACCCTGCGATAATTACTGACCATAAAGTAGGTACACCTAGCGTAGCAGAGGCGGCTGCTATTCTTGCAGCTAATCCAACTGCTTCCCCTTTTACCAGCACAGAAGCATTGGGAGTGAAATTCTTAGTTCCTAAACAAATTTTCCAGCAAAAAGGGCAACCAGGAGCGGTAACACTAGCTGTTGTCCAAGCCTCAAATAAGTAGGTGGGTGAGAAAATTTATAACTATGTCATTGCGAACGCAACGAAGTGGAGTGAAGCAATCACAAGGTTTTCACCGCTTTTACTTTTCGTTACATAGTTATATTTATTTGTGCCTGCCTACTTATGAGTATTACAAAACTTTATTAATTGTTCTAAGGAACGTGGATTAAATAAAGTGTAAAAGTAGCGACTGTTTAGCAGATAAATTCTAAAATTTAGTTAGTATATTATTAAACTGCTCTTAGGCGATAGTATAGCTGTAGATTCTTGAAATTATCTCATCTATCATGCCAAAACAGTCTCTAGGTCTTGATAACCAACTCTATAATTACCTTTTATCGGTTTCGCTGCGGGAACCGGAGATTCTTTTGAAGTTGCGCCAAGAAACCGCTAGCCATCCCAGAAGCACAATGCAGATTTCACCAGAACAAGGACAATTTATGAGACTACTGGTGCAGCTGATTGGAGCCAAGAAAACCTTGGAAGTTGGCGTATTTACAGGTTATAGTTCCCTCTCAGTAGCCTTAGCGCTTCCTGAAGATGGTAAGATTATCGCTGCTGATGTGAGTGAAGAATTTACTGCGATCGCCAGGCGATATTGGCAGCAAGCCGGAGTTGCTGATAAAATCGATCTGCGACTAGCACCAGGTTTGGAAACTTTAGATCGACTGTTGGCAACTGACCAAGCCGAGACATTTGATTTTGCCTTTATTGATGCTGATAAAGAAAATTATGATGGATATTATGAGCGATCGCTGCAATTAGTTCGTCCAGGCGGATTGATCGCTATTGATAATGTTTTATGGTCAGGGCAAGTTGCTGACCCGCAAAACCAAGATGAAAGCACCCAAGCTATCCGGGCGCTTAACGAAAAGTTACATTATGATGAACGGGTTACACTCTCCCTTGTCCCGATCGCCGATGGGCTGACTTTAGCTATCAAGCGACCTTAATATAGTTTGATTCCAAATTAATTACTTAGCAAAACAATAGCCAAAACCATTATTTCCACGTAGGGGCAATTCATGAATTGCCCCTAGTTGTATCTTCAGTTAGAAGTTGTAGCCAAGCCCTAATTGTAGCCCGACATCAGTATCATCCAAAAAAGCAGCATTTACAGCCCCATTTAACGTAAATCGAGAACCGAGAGGAACGTCTACACCACCAGTTAGCAGTAATCCAATATCCGTATCGAGATTAGCTTCAATGGCTACGCCAGCGCCGATATAAGGAGATATAGAGAAGGTTCGTTGACCCACTTCAGCACTTGCGCGAGGAGTAAAATCCAAAGTCAAGGGAACCATAAACAATGTATCATCTCCAAAGATGACTGATGGCCGCACTGAGATATTGCGTGTCAGACCAATTTTGCTGAATACTGCAAAGTTACTATCGCTTAAAGCTGAATCGTTACCGCTCAAACCGATGTTACCACCAACCCCGATATAGCTAGGGCCACCAAGAGTAGTTCTACCTGGTCTAACACTCGGCGTTGTGCCATCTGCATTTCCTGTTGGTGGTTGATTTAATTGACTGATGTTAACATCAGGCGGGACAAGAACTTGGTTAATTGCATGGATAACACCATTGCTTGCTTTAACGTCTGCTTGGATAATTCTGGCATTATTCACCGAGATTTGATTGCTAGCGCGATCGATTTGAATATTTACCGGTTTTTCTTCAGCAGTATTCAGTTCCCCAGCCGTGAGTTGACTAGAAGTTACTGCACCAGGAACTACATGGTATGTCAAAATCTTAATCAATGCTTGTTTGTTCTCTGGTTGCTGTAACTGCTGTAATGTCGCAGCAGGTAAAGCGGCAAATGCTTGATCGGTGGGAGCGAAGACTGTATAAGGGCCCGCCTGTTGAAGAATATCTGTTAAACCAGCTGTCTTTAATAAAGAAGTCAGAGTTGTAAGAGAACTACTGGATGAAGCAAGAGCCACAATATCGCTACCGGTTTGAGTTCCAGCGACAATATACTGACTAGCTGGAAGATTGCTAGCAATGGGTTGCACCCGTCCCTGTTTAGCCAAAGCTTGATATAAGAGTGCCGCAGCTTCAGCACGAGTCAGGGACTGTTGCGGATTGAGTTGTTTGACATCTGGATAATTAACAACAATATTGGATTGTGTGGCAGCAGTAACACTTGCAACAGCATAGTTCGGGATACTTGAGGCATCAGTGTAGTAGGTGCTGAGGTCAGTACTGGTTCCAGTGCTGCTAGCAGTCAAACCCAAACCACTTGTTAAAGCAACGATCGCCTGTACCTTGGGTATTTGTTGATTTGGTGAAAATACGTTCCCAGGATAGCCTGCCAAAAATCCAGTTTCGTAGGCGAACTGAATTGCAGAAACCGCCCAATAGCCAGCAGGAACATCACTAAATCCGCCTGCGGTTAATTGTCGAACTCGGTTCTGGTTAGGGAAAGCTTTTTGAATCAGGGCAGCAAATTCAGCACGAGTCACAGCTTGATTTGGTCTGAAGCTGCCATCAGGAAAGCCAGCAATCACATTGTTGTCAGCTAGGGCTTGAATGAAGGGATGCGCCCAATAATCTGTGGAGACATCAGACAAGTTAACTGTTGAAGTAGGCGATGGTGTCGCTGATGGAACAGTATTTTGAGATGAAGCTGGGGTAGAAATTACGATAGGAGTTATTGTAGCAGCTGTCATTCCTAGAACTAGTAAAGCAACCCTTGCTGATGGCCAACGAAAAAAACTAAACATGGAAATACCCTCTTTTGAAATTCTTGGATTGACTCTTGGAAAATACTGGATGCAAGGTTAAGTGAATATTAAGTATCCAGATGGTTGCTTGGTTTACCTCGACATGGGAACCACAAATACAACCCTTAACTCTGGAAAATTTAAATGTTGGACATTATGAGTAGCTGCTCTGACACCTCACCACATTTATCCAAATGTTCACCACACATAGTATTAGGATTCCTATTTGATTTTTAAAGAACCGCAGGTCACACTAATAACCATAAGCAGCGTTACTGTGGTAAAATAGTATGTTGCAACAATAAAGATAATTAGTGCGAGTAGGCGATTTTATAGCTGATAAAATCGCAGTCAAGCAGCAAGGTTATTGGCTTTTAATAGCCGGATCTTTATAATTGCCGAGGATGGTTAATACCGTCAAGTTCAATGTACCACGATCTTTAGCAAGATTTAAGAAATAAAATGTGTCTTGGCGATATGCTGTTATTATTAATCTTTGATTAATATTATACAACTAACTAATGGCTGGATTTTGAGGAAAAACTTTCACTCTTTAGATAGTTGCCCTTGATGGTAAAATTTCAAATAATAAACTGGAAATTAGCGATCGCAATCAGAAATTAGGGGCATGATTGCGCGGGGATTTTTGGCTAAGAATTATTCTTTTGCAAAAGACAGTTTTCTAAAAATCAACCCAAGGATAAACTAGGGTTTTTGAATTTCATAGAAGTGCAACGTCTCTTCGTGTTTTGAGCAAGTCAGAAGCTTTACTTATCTTTGCTCTAGCAAATCTGCAATTGAGGTTAGTAGTTCAGTTGGTTTTACCGGTTTGGCAATGTGTTTCTGGAAACCAGCGGCTAAGACTCGCTCCCGATGGCTTTCTCCAGCATAAGCGGTAAGAGCGATCGCAGGGATTTTCCCTCCTTTTTCCTTGGGCATAGCTCTAAGTAGCTTAATTAGGTTGTAGCCATCTATCTCCGGCATTCCTAGATCGCTGATTAATAAATCAGGTAAGGTCTTGACGATGACAGCTATCGCCTCATTTGCCGATGCTGCAACTTTTGTCAGCGCCCCATTTTGTTGTAGCAAGAAATGCAAAAACTCCCGGGTGTCAGCATCATCATCGACAATCAATATCCGTATTCCGGCGATCGCTGACGAGTTAAATTTCTTCTCTGTTTCCTCTGCTTGCTCTGTCACCATACTTTCTGGCATCAGGGGCAGTGTAACAGTAAAAGTTGCTCCCTGTCCAATTCCTGGACTATCTGCGGTGACAATACCACCATGCAACTCTACCAGATGGCGAACTATTGCCAATCCCAGTCCCAGCCCACCAACTTTTTTGGTTGTGCTGCTATCGGCTTGACGAAAATGTTCAAATACGTGGGGTAGGAATTCGGGGGAAATACCTTGACCTGTGTCTTTAACTTGAATCAGCGCTGAATGGGAAGTCAATTCCCTACTCAATGATAGGTTGACTTCCACTGAACCATTGGCAGGAGTGAACTTGACAGCATTGGAGAGTAAATTCCCCACAACTTGCTGCAAGCGATAATGATCGCCTGATACTTTACCAACATTGGAGTCAAGCTGCATTTTTATCTGAATAGATTTGCTTTCTGCTATTAACCGGACTGTTTCTAATGCAGAATTAATTACAGATGCCAGGTTAACAGTGGCAAAAGTTAGGTTCAACTTACCGCGAATAATTCGGGAGACATCCAGCAACTCATCAATTAATTGAATCTGCAATTGAGCATTTCTTTCGATGGTTTCCAAGGCCCGATTTGTGGTAACTTCATCAAACTTGCGGCTTCTGAGGAGGGATGACCAGCCGAGAATAGGGTTGAGGGGCGATCGCAATTCGTGGGAGAGAATAGCGAGAAACTCATCTTTGTTCCGGTTTGCCTGTTTGAGTTCTTCTGCTTGTTGTCTAAGTGCTTTTTCTAATTGCTTCCTTGGGGTTAAGTCAAGAATAAAACAGATCCAAGATACCGGATCTTCTTCCACCAAAGCACCACCAATTAGTATCGGAATGCGCGAGCCATCTTTGCGGATGTATTCTTTTTCAAAAGGATTACATACTCCAACCGTTAAAAGTTGCTCTAGCCCTTGGCGATCGAGAGCGTGATATTCCGGTGGAGTCATTTGTTGTCTGCGTACTTTACCTGCGAATAGTTCCTCTCGCGTATAACCCACCATTTCTAAAAAAGCCTCGTTCGCCTCAGTAATGTGGTCAAGATTGGCGAACATAATGCCAATAATATTGGAATCAACTAAGCGCCTTAACTGAGTTTCCCGCTGGCGCAAATCATTTTCTACCTGTTTGCGCTGGGTAATATCCTGAGCAGTACCCATCATTTTGACTGGCTTACCCTCAGCATCACAGAAAATACGACCTTTAGCAGCAATCCAATGAATGCTACCATCAGACCAAAGGCTGCGGTATTCAATGTCATACTCTACCTTTTCTTTAAAACAGCGAACGATCGCTTGATTGATGCGTTGATGGTCTTCTGGATGTACACAGTTGAGGAAAAGCTCATAGTCCATTTCGACTTCTGGGTTTAGTCCAAACAGCTGCTTACATTTCTCTGTCCAAATTAACTCGTTGGTAGTGATATTCCAAAACCACATACCCAGTTCTGCGGCGGTAGTCGCTAACCGAATCCGTTCTTCACTTTCGCGCAGGTTTGTTTCAATTTGTTGGCGATCGCGTAGCGCAGCTTGCTGTTCGGTAATATCAGTACTAGCACCAACTACCCGGACTACCTGACCATTTCCATCCCGGACAGCAAACCCCTGGTCTTTCACCCACAAATAGCGGCCATCCTGGTGACGGACTCGATACTCAATGCTATAACGGTTGCCATTGGCCATACTAGCCATGAACTGGTCATTAACTCTTTCTTGGTCATCAGGGTGGATGAGTTTTTGCCACCACTCAAAGGTTGGTTCAGCTTCTTGTTGCGGGTAGCCAAAAACCTCAGTTAGACCCTGAGTTCTTTCCACAGTATTTCTTTGCATCTCCCAGTCATAGATTAGGCAATTAACCGCCGCCGCCGCTAGTTCAAACCTTTCATTACTTTGGCGCAGAGAAATTTCTGTGTGTAGTCGCTCTGTAATATCAAAAGCGATTCCCAAAAGATATTGTGGGAATCCTTCAGCAGTTCTGCTATACACAGTGTCATAGCTACAAAACCAACGCCACTCTCCATTAGCATGTCGAATCCGATATTCAAAACTGAGAACTTCGCCCTGACAAGTAGAATTAAATTTTTCAAGATAGGTAGGGAGTCGGGCCAAATCTTCAGGATGGAGAAGTTGAGAACATAACTCCTTTCCCATTGCCTGGATTTGTGCTGGTGTGTAGCCCCAACCTTGAGCAATTTTGTAATTAACGTAAGCATTTCGCTGCTCAATTAGGTCATATATATAGAGTATCCCTGGAAGAGTGGCAGCAATTTTTTTAAACAAACTTTGACTGTCCCACAGTGCCGGAAATTCATTTCCATCAACTTGTTGAGTATCTTCAGTACAGTTACAGTTTTCCTCAAGTTGTGCGGTCTGAGATCCTGTAATATCCGAAAAAGTTGTGACGATGGCGTAGGGAGTGGTTCCTCCACTTTGGAATAGAGGTTGTGAAGACAACAATAGCCAGATTAGCTCACCATTGGGCTTATAAAAGCCACATCCGACATTCAAGTAAGGTTTACCTGTTTTCTGAGCAGCGATCGCCGGGTGAGTCTCACGCAGCATTGGAGAGCCATTTTCATGAATAAATTGCCACTTGAGATTGAGCAAATTTTGCCCTACAAGCTGTTCTGCGGTTAGTCCCAGAATGCGATTACCAGCTGTATTGCAAGCCTGAATAGTGCCATCAGCCAACAGAAGCATCATTCCCTCTTCTTTCCAGGCTCGCAGCGAATAATCTGCTTTGTTACTAACTTCCTGGTGCAGCAGTTTCTCATTAGCCATCTGACTTTGGGACTTTTCCGCGTCTGGCATTCTATAAAGTTAAATAAATTTAAATTTAACGTAGGATTTAGCAGATCGTGTTTACATAGATTTTAGGGCAATTTCTGTCAATTCTAGCCTAAATATTACTAGCTAGTGGGTATTATGACTGAAGAATTACGGTGCTACTGCGATCGCTGGTTTATTTCTTGATAAGTGGGTAGTCTATGCCTTTTTATTACTCTCATCAAATAAAAATCATCAACTTTTATTTTGATAGATTTTGAGCTTTTTCAAATCAATATCCCAGCAATACAAGCGGTGATAAAACCCGCTAACAATCCGCCAATCATCGCTCTTAAACCCATCCGAGCTAAATCATGCTGGCGATTAGGTGCTATCCCAGTAATGCCGCCAATTGTAATGCCAATTGAACCTATATTTGCAAAATTACATAAGGCGTAAGTCGCAATAATTACTGCCCGTTGAGAAATTTTACCACTTTCAATTAATGCCTTCAAATCCAGAAAAGCAATAAACTCATTGAGAATTGTCTTTGTACCCAATAACGCCCCCACTTGCCGACAATCAGCCCAAGGTACGCCCATCAACCACGCCACTGGAGCCATAACAAAAGATAAAATCCACTGTAATGACAGTTGTTGTAAACCTACAAATGCCCCCAACCATCCCAGCAGTGCATTTAAAGCAGCCAATAATCCCAAAAAGGCGATAATCATCACCCCAACATTAACTGCTAGCTTCACGCCGTCAATTGCTCCGGTAGTAGCAGCATCAATTACATTTACATAATTGGTTTCTACATTTGCTTTTGCTTTTCCAACCGTTTCTGATACTTCTGTTTCTGGATAGAGTAATTTTGATACCACCAACGATGTAGGAGCAGTCATAAAAAAAGCAGCAATTAAGTGTTCTGCTGGTATCCCAAAGGAAAGGTATGCCCCTAGTACTCCAGCCGCAATTGTGGCAAAACCACCCGTCATCACAGCATGAAGTTCTGATTGCGTCATCTTCGCTATGTATGGTTTAACCATCAGCGCCGACTCTGTTGGCCCTAAAAAGATGTTACCTGCACAGGATAAAGATTCAGAACCCGATGTTTTCATTGTTTTCATCATTACCCACGCCATCACATTTACCACTCGCTGTAAAATGCCGTAGTAATACAAGACGCTGATGAAGGCAGAGAAAAAGATAATTGTCGGTAGCACTTGGAAGGCAAAGAAATGATCCTTAAAATTTTCTCCAAAGACAAATTTGGCACCAACATCAGAAAATGCTAAAAATTTGCCGACAAAATCTCCCAGAAATTTAAACACATTCAAACCCCAAGGAGTTTTAAGAATCACTAGTGCCAATGCAAATTCTAATCCCAAACCCCACCCCACTATCCGCCAACGCACCGCTTGACGATTAACCGAAAAGGCGTAGGATATACCGATAAAAACTAAAATTCCCAACGCAGAGATGGCGCGTTCCATATTTACTCCCAGAAAGGTATCGCTAAGGCACTTGGCCACAAAGCATACACAAAAATACGCCTTGTTTTGTGGCTTTGTAGCTAATTACTTTTTCTATGCTCTTTTTAAGAAGTCAAAACATAATCCCCATAAATAAATTTAGGGGATTTAATCAGCGTGTCGTGTCTTGTAGATGCAAAGCGGTTTCTGGGAGAGTAACAAATATTCTGACTCCTGTTAGCGGATAGCTAAGGTTTAGCCGATTATGACTCCTGAATTCTTCTTCAAGCACCCTAAAAAACAGAAATTTGGCGGGAAGTTTAATCTAAGTTCCTAAGTTGATGTTTCTGATAAAAGACCCAAGTAATTTTGCACAATCTGTAAAATGCGCTCTGCTGCATGACCATCTCCAAAGGGATTAATTGCATTTGCCATTGCTTCATAAGCATCTGAATTGCTCAGTAACTCAGCAGCATTTGCAAAAATATTCTCACTCGTAGTCCCTACAAGTTTGGCTGTACCGGCTGTAACAGCCTCTGGTCTTTCGGTGGTATCTCTCAAAACCAATACTGGTTTTCCCAAGCTGGGGGCTTCTTCTTGCAAGCCACCAGAGTCAGTGAGCAAAAGATGCGATCGCCCAATTGCTCCCACCAGTTCGCCATAATCGAGAGGTTCTGTCAAGAAAATTCGCGGATGATTCCCTAAAAGCTCTTGTAATGGGACTCGCACTGTCGGATTGCGGTGTAATGGTAAAAGCATTGCTGTATCAGGAAACTTGTCTAAGATTTGTAAAAAGCCCTGAGCGATCGCTAAGAGGGGTTCTCCCCAATTCTCCCGCCGATGAACTGTTGCTAGCAGAACGCGATATGAATCCCAGTCTAAGCCTGGTACATTACAAACAGATTGGGTTGCAGCGACATTCAACAGCGCATCAATTACCGTGTTACCCGTCATGTGAATTTCACCCAAAACACCAGAACGGTGCAAATTTTCCACAGCCCAAGGAGTCGGCGCAAAGTGCAACTGAGTAATTTGAGAAATCAACCGCCGATTAGCTTCTTCTGGATAAGGATTGAAGATATCATCAGTTCTTAAACCTGCTTCCACATGACCAATAGGAATTTTTTGATAAAACGCTGCCAAAGCTGCCGCAAAAGCCGTTGTAGTATCTCCCTGCACCACCACTAAATCTGGCTTTTTCTCTTTAAATAACGCTTCTAACCCTTGTAAACTGCGGCAGGTAATATCATTCAGAGATTGCTGAACCTGCATAATTTCTAAATCATTATCTGCCTTGATGTTGAACAGTTGCATAACTTGCTCAACCATCTCCCGATGCTGTCCAGTTAAAATTACTTGCGACTCAAAAGCTGAAGACTTCTGGAAAACCTGAATCACTGGAGCGAGTTTAATCGCTTCGGGACGAGTACCCAAGATAATGCAAACCCGTTTTTGATTAGTCATTAGTCATTAGTCATCTGTCATTTGCCAATGGTTATAGTCAATGGTCTATGGTAAATAGTCAAGAGTTGGCAGTCAATCATCACACAAATCATAAATATAAAAGGATAAATCATATAAAAAGCATGAAAAAACCCGGCTTAATCGGGTAGATGCACTGTTTATCGAATTAAAATGCGATCGCATAACTAAAAAGCATGAAAAAACCCGGCTTAACCGGGCAGACGCACTGTTTGTCGTATTTACCTGTAATGACTAAATTTTAATCTCACAAGTTAAAGGGCAAGCAGCGTAAACAGTAGCCTGCATTTGGTCTGCCTCTCCATGCAGCCAGCTTAACCATTTGACTTCATTAGGATGAACTCCTTTAAGAGTTAGCACACCCGCAGCCAATACAACTGCCATGACATTAAACATGATTAAAGCGCCTGCTACAAGCAAAACAGCACTAACAGGCATCACAGATTGCAAAACGATTGACAACAGACATCCGACCGTAGCCATCAAGACAACTAGTGGAAAACCCACAACTAACAAGCATACTGCTAATGTAAAAGTCCATATTAAAAAGCTTTTAATCATCAACAAGGAGTAGGTCTTTCCTAGATTAGAGCTTTGAGCAGAAACCATTGACTTTTCCTCCCAACAATACACAACAATTTTTAATTTCAGTTAGATTCCGCTTTTCGCGAGTCAACTGATTTTCTTTCTCAGTGAAATCCAGTATATAAAAACTAATCGGAAAAATGAGCATTTATTTACTAAAGTTTACAGTTAGTTTTTTATAATTGTGGATGTAAACTTGACCTTACATCTATTAGAAGAACTTGTTCTCTGCATCTATCTTCAGGTGTATAACCTCAAAGGTATGAGCTTTTAACCTTGATCCCCAGATATTGCTCCTACTCAGCTTAACATTTCTTATAAAAATTAATAGCTATTCTCATAATTGTAAAATGGGCTGAATAAATGAACAATCAGTATTTGTGTTGTTAATTGCTGGTAATTTGCGTCCATGTCTGGGATAAATTTCTCATCTAAGGACTGAAAATATTTATGTTTAAACAAATGTTATATAAAATACAAATCAATCTCTGTGCTATTGCTGAGGTCTTTTGAACCATCGGGTGTGTTAAACCAGTTTAGATAGGTTAAATAATTTCTCTAAATTTTCTGATTAGCAAAATTTCTGGAAAAAAAGATACAAATCGAGGTGGATGAAATGGATTGACCGTGGTTCTAGAATTTCAATCGCCTCCCATCGCCATGAGAGCTTGCACGCAAGCATTCTCCAAAAGTCATCAAGGTAAGTGACTTGACTTCTCGCTAATTCAACTTTTTAACCGCGAAATGTGAAGATATATGACAGAATCACAGTCTCCATCAAATTCTAACTCTGTTACCGAACGTAACCTGCCCCCAATGCCGCCACCTCCGCCAACCTTTAGTACACAGAGGCAGATGACACAAACATTGGATATGTCAATGGAGAGGAGTACTAACGCTCCTGTTGCAGGTCATCGTCCGGTTGCTCCTCCGCCAATACCTAGTTCAGTTACCTCTAAAAACAGCAGTGCGGGGCCGACTTTAGAGAAGTTAATCAGGCTAGCTTACGATCAGGGATATTCTGACTTGCACTTGGGTGTAGGTGAAATACCCCGCTTCCGCAGCCGAGGAGAAATTCAATCAACGGATTATCCAGAAACAGATAAAGAAGCTTTCATGAGTTGGTTGCGGGAAGTGATGAGTGAGGGGGAAATTCAGCGCTTTGAAGAACATTTAGAATTTGACGGAGCAACTCAATACGACTTTGCTCGCGTGCGGATTAATGTTTTTGGCACCCTTAGAGGACCTGCGATGGTCTTGCGGTTGATTCCACTGAAAATCTTAACTATGGAACAGTTGAATTTACCGCCAATTTTTCGGGATATTTGTCATCACCACAAAGGTTTAATTTTGGTGACTGGGCCCACTGGTTCTGGTAAGTCCACCACAATGGCAGCGATGGTTGACTACATCAACAAGGAAATGGCCAAGCATATCATCACCATTGAAGACCCGATAGAATTTATCCATCAAAGCCGCAAGTCTTTAGTCAAACAACGGGAAGTGGGAATGCATACCCGAAAATTTGACAACGCTTTGAAAGCAGCTTTGCGGGAAGATCCAGATTTGATTCTGGTGGGAGAAATGCGCGATAAGGAAACAGTCAACACTGCCCTAAAAGCCGCTCAGACTGGTCACTTAGTCATGGGAACCCTGCACACCAATAGCGCTGTCAAAACCATTGAGCGGATTCTCAATCTCTACTCTGGTGACGAACAGGATGCAATGCGAGTGGCAATTTCCGAGTCTTTAGTGTCAGTAATTGCCCAAGGTTTGTGTCGCACAACTGACGGGAAGCGGGCTGCTTTCCACGATGTGCTGATCAATACTGAGGCGATTAAAGAATGGATCAAAGACGGCAAGTATGATGAAATTGGCGAGTTGATGAAACAAGCTAGCTTTGACGGGATGATTACGATGAATCAGTCATTGCTCAATCTCTATCAAGACGGTCGTATCACTGAAGAAACTGCTCTAGAAATGTCGCCAACTCCTAACGAAATGGCCCAGTTTCTCCGAGGTCGAGTTTAAGATTGGGAATTGGGAATTGGGAATTGGGAATTGGGAATTGGTCAATGTTAGTAGTTAGTAATTATTTATTCTCCCTCATCCCCCTCATCTCCACCCAGTCCCCAGTCCCCAGTCCCCAGTCCCCAGTACCTAGTCTCCAGTCCCCAATTCCAAATATCTTTCCGATCCTGGTTGCAGTTATAGCTAAGGTAAAAGGTAAAAGAGAGAATTTTTACTTTTAGCTAGCCTTTGTGAATAACTTGACAACAAACAAACTATCTACACCCCAGTTGTTTAAAGGCATTGCCCTATTTACACCTGGAGGAGATTTAATTTACTGCATCGATCCTAGCAAGCAGGGTCGATGGCACTTGCATTTATGTTCGGCTTTGCAAGAAATCCTAGATTTACCAGAGCCGCCGCACTTTTTAGTGCCTTGTTATACTGCGACTATTGACCACTGGTTAGATCCGCGCACTCAACAAGTGCGAACTTTTGCTGAAGCTTATCCTGCTGTAATTAGACATCAAGCTTTGCTTAATGCCATTTTTGGCACAGGGGAGTTAGTATGGCAAGCAGCTCCTTGGCAAGAGGGGTTGTGCGATCGCATGGTGTTAACAACTTATCGTTCCTCATTCCCGCAGCTTTGGGAAGATCGCGATTTAATTGTTCGTCTAGACCTTTCTGAACCTGTACCAAAATACCACCAGCCAGTAATAGTACAAAAAAAGGAAGTAATTACACAAGGCTATGTTCTCCGCTTGTTTGTAGCAGGACATAGCAGTACAACCGAACGTATTCTGCAAAATTTACACGAATTGTTGGAGCGATCGCTGGGACATCCTTATACTTTGAAAGTGATTGATGTTTTAAGTCATCCAGAACAAGCAGAACTCAATCAGGTTTCTGCAACGCCTACCCTGGTCAAGGTTTGGCCTCACCCAATTCGGCGAATCGTTGGAGAGTTGGATCGTGTAGAAAAGATTTTACAAATGTTAGCTGCTAAGGAAAAATTTTAAGTTTTATAACAAATTGAGGATTACAAATGTAAGATGCAGAAGTTTGAGAGGTGGCAATTGTTTTCGCTAGAAATAAAAGAAAGTCTGTAGTGGGAGCATCCCAAATGTGCAAGTTTAAGTTTACATACGGAATTTTGACTTACCTTGGAGGATAAAAAACGAACCGCATTCGCGCAGCGTCTCGTAAGAGTTGGACACAAAGGACACAAAGGGAAGAGGATTTAAAAGGGTTTTTACGTCAGTTCCGTATATTTTTGCCAAATTTGGATGCTCCCATCTGTAGTAAGCTCATAGATCGTAAACTACTTTGCAATCAGACTAGTTTTTTTGCCAAGTGCGCGAATGGGTAGGTGTTGGTGAAGAGGTTACTATAAAAATGGCTGAATTGCCGTGTATGCAAGAACTTGACGGCTGTAGAATCTTAAAGCCATCCGCGCACCTTATATGGACTGGCTTTCAGCTATTTTCGTCTGGCACAATTGCCACTCCTCATGTTATGATTTTCCTATTCGCGCTATTGAACCTTGAAAACCAAATAACAGAAGGCTTTCAGATGCCAGCGATCGCAATCAACTAAAATCCCTATTAGGGATTGAAACAGAGAACAGTGGATAGGAGATGTAAAAGATGATCGCAATCAACTAAAATCCCTATTAGGGATTGAAACTCGGCATTACGGAAAGCCTGATGGAAACGGCGAATCGCAATCAACTAAAATCCCTATTAGGGATTGAAACTAATGCGTCGTTTACCCCAGATTTAAACTTACTGGGATCGCAATCAACTAAAATCCCTATTAGGGATTGAAACCTTTATAATGGTCGTGCCGCCAACAAGCGATAAATAATCGCAATCAACTAAAATCCCTATTAGGGATTGAAACTTGATTACAATTCTTTCTCTACCTATTATTACATTATCGCAATCAACTAAAATCCCTATTAGGGATTGAAACTTATGGGGAACTCAGTAAACTGATAACTGATAGCATCGCAATCAACTAAAATCCCTATTAGGGATTGAAACCGTTATCCGGGATGTGGCGAGGAATACTTTCGCATCGCAATCAACTAAAATCCCTATTAGGGATTGAAACGAAATCTACAAGACTTATTAACCCTGCCATACCCATCGCAATCAACTAAAATCCCTATTAGGGATTGAAACCAAATTGAATCCGACGTAATTCTTCTCTAATTTCTAGATCGCAATCAACTAAAATCCCTATTAGGGATTGAAACTAAAGTAATCGGTAGGGTTTATCCCTACCATATAGATCGCAATCAACTAAAATCCCTATTAGGGATTGAAACGCAAGGTAAAATCCTGTACTCACCATTTATGCCACACACATCGCAATCAACTAAAATCCCTATTAGGGATTGAAACCTATTGGCACTACTGTTGTATTATCTCTATGCCAAATCGCAATCAACTAAAATCCCTATTGACGAATCTTAGATGCTAACTTTATGGCGATTTGGTTAAAGTATAAAATCTGTCAGAACGCATCTGAGTGCCATTTCGCCAAACTTCCACTTTTTCAGGGCTGACTAAATAATAGAAACTACCATTATCTGCTCGATATTTGCCTTGACCAATATTTAAAGCTGCAATTTTTATCGGCTTGCTTGGGTCTTGCTTCAACTGCCCAATATAAAATAACTGACCATTTTCTTCACATACTTTTACACGAATATTTGCAGTCTCACCCTCAATGATGATAACTCCATTACACTGAATATTATTAATAGGTGCAAAAGCTATTGGAATTAGCTGTGAAGGTGAAGCCTGCTTTGCTACTGGGCGTGTCGAGACTGGGTGGTTAGGGTTATCAACTTGTTGAACTTTAGAAGCAGGAAAAACACTTGCAGTTAAGGATGTCAACAGACGAAGGGGATCAACTGCTATTTGACCATTTGGATGAACTTCAAAGTGGAGATGAGGTGCTGTACTATTGCCCGTAGATCCCATCTCAGCAATAATTTGACCTTGAATGACCTGTTGACCCTTGCTCACCAACAAACGGCGATTGTGACCATAAATAGTAATACTGCCATCAAGATGTTTAATAGTTATCGCATTGCCTAATCCCCAATTATCCCAACCTGCTTTTACAACCCTACCCGATGCAGCAGCAATAATCGGAGTTCCAGATGCCCCTGCAATATCAATTCCTTCATGTTGATATTTGCGAAAGCCTTGAGAAATAAACCCTTGGGTTGGCCAAATCAGGTTAGAAGCAGGGATAGGAGTATGCTGTATTGGAGAATCACTTGCTAACTGTGTTAGGGCAGATGTAGTTGTATTTAATACGACGGTTAAGGATATTAACCCAATTAATCCATAAGTGCGGTATCGATAAACAGTAATTTTTTTCATAAATTGCAAGCTTATTAAAACAATAATTCAGATAGTTTCTGATTATTTGCTGTTTCAAGCTAACTCGGAAAATATCAGGACGTTTAGCAGATATAGCATCTTTAAAATCGAGATCCTCACCAAACACCTTGGTACTACAAGTACAATATTTGCCCGGTATGCCAGCCATCGGCGCACCGAATGGCAGCATACGTTTATCAATCGCTAGAGAACAAGGGTTTAAGACTCCCAATGTTGCGTCAGCTTCCTTCTTACTTCAGGAGGGGCAGTCACTGAGCTTACATAAGTGTCGAATCCTATAAGTGATATTACTCCTGCCTTCTGCCTTAAACCTTAGTGTAATTATCGATTACCTTGGCTAAATCTGGCACTGCTTCTTCCACGTGCTTTTTAGCTGAACCGCGAAATTTTTCATAGGTTCCTCGCACAATTTGGCGTTTGGCGTTCTTGACCCTAGCATCAGTGACACTCAGTAGCGCATCTGCTGTATGAGAGCGATTTTTACTCAGGTGTCCAACCGGATCGCCTTTTTCTACGCCTTCACTCCAAATAGGATCGAGTGCCGTGAAGCACTGCGGCAGGATCTGCTCAACTACGTAGGGGATATACCCTGGCTTGACTCCCTTCAGGGCGGCGAAGGCAGTTTTCAAAGCAATACCGCTCATACCTGACTTGGATGCCAGCTGTACTTCTATCATGTTGCAACATTCATCTATGACCATAGCCTTTTTGGTCGGGTTTGAAAGTCCTTCGCTAAGTCCCATTTCACTTTTCCTTATCTAAGTACTTAATTTCTATTCGACTAACTTTTTTAGCAAGCAGGAAATTACAGAAAATGGTATCAAAGTTGGAGGATGTTATGAACATCACGCTCTCACTACTTAAGTAGGACTTACGCAAAAGTTAACGCACTAGGGGCAATTCATGAATTGCTCTAAGAAAAAAATTTTTCTTTTTGGCTATTGTTTGCGTAAGTCTTATTAAGGCTTCACCCATAATGCAATACGCTTGGATTCAGGCCAGTACTCTTTGTCAAAGCCATTTTCTAGCGGGTTTCAGGGAAAGGGTGAATCATAAAATTCAGGTTATCCCATCTTGCTGAGACCTGAGTTGTGTCTCTGGCAGACTTGAACCAGAAGGTAAAGCCCTATGTTCAGATGCCGAAGTTCCATCTGGATAATCTGGAGGTTTTGAGCCACCCGATCGCTTCCGAGAAAATATAGCTTGAGCCAGAGTCTTAACTAAGATGTACAGAATTGGCACCAAGAACAAACTCAAGAACGTTGAAAGCATCAGCCCCCCAAAGAGCGCTGTTCCTAAAGACCAACGGCTGCTGGCTCCAGCCCCTTGAGAGATCACCAAGGGCAAAAATCCTAAGAGCGCTGCAAAGGAGGTCATTAAGATGGGTCGCAGACGTTCTTGCCCCGCTTTCACTGCCGCTCGTGTGTAGCTCATGCCCTGCTCATGCTGCTGATTAGCAAATTCCACGACTAAAATCGCGTTCTTTGCAGCTAGACCAATCAAAGTCACCAGACCTACCTGGCAATAGATATCATCCACCACTTTGGGGAAGAGGCTACCTGCCATGAAAATATTGGAACGTAGCCAAATCGCCGTCATCGCTCCCAATACTGCCAGGGGAACTGTCAGCAAAATAATGATCGGGTCAACGTAGCTTTCATACTGAGCCGCGAGCACCAGGAAGACAATAACGAAGGCGAAGGCAAAAATCAAGCCCGTAGATCCCCCAGATGTCTTTTCTTGGAGATAAGTCCCTGTCCACTCGTAACCAAACCCTTGAGGTAAGACCTCTGCTGCTAGTTTCTCCATCGCTTGAATCGCTTGTCCAGAACTAGCACCGGGAGCCGGAGCGCCTTGTACCTTGATTGACCTGTATAAGTTGTAATGGGAGATGGTTTTCGGCCCCACAAAGGGAGTAACCTTCACCAAATTGCTCAACGGAATCATCACCCCACTTGCAGAGCGAACATAGAGCTTGCCAATATCATCTGGATTAGAACGGAAAACTCCATCTGCTTGCACATATACTCGATACTGTCGCTGTCCCTGCACAAAGTCATTCACATATTGCGACCCCAAGTAACTTTGCAACGCCCCAAAGATGTCGTTGAGTTCAACGCCGAGAGATTTGGCTTGGTTGCGGTTCACTTGGATGTCAAACTGAGGAGTGTCTGCGGTGAACTGAGTGAAGACTCGTTGGAGAGCAGGGTTTTTATTGGCCGCCCCAATGAATTTTTGAGCAGTATCAAGCAGGGTTTGAATCGGCGCACTTCCGGTTTTATCTTGAATGATAAACTCAAAACCGCCTGTACTACTTAATCCTCTAACTGGCGGAGCATTGACAGCGATCGCTCTAGCATCTGTAATTGCAGAGAGCTTTTTGTTCATCCTCTGAAGTATTCCATAGACAGACTGAGATTCTTCAGTTCTCACTTTCCAGGGTTTTAGGTTAGCAAAGGCAATGCCTAAATTGGAAGCATTGCCATCGAAACCAAAACCACTGATCATAAAACTAGCTTGAACTTCGGGAAGCGATGTTACTTCCTTGGCAACCCGCTCCATCACAGATTCGGTGTATTTCAAAGAAACCCCATCAGGCCCTTGGACAACTACAAAGAAGTAACCCTGATCTTCCTCTGGAATAAATCCAGTAGGCACTGCTTTGTACATCAAAACCGTTGCTACTAAACCAGTAATGAAAACCCCAATTACAATCGGCTTGACATGGGTAAGGTAGCTAACAAAGCCGACATAGCGCCGCGTAAACCAGCTAAATCCCCGATTAAACAGCCCAAAAAACCACCCCAAAGGGCCCCGTGGAGTCTGAGCCGGGCGCATGAGGATGGCTGCCATACTCGGAGAGAAAGTTAAAGCATTGAAGGTCGAAATGGCAATAGAGCAAGCAACGGTTAACCCAAATTGTTTGTAGACAATCCCAGTAGTACCCGGAATGAATGTAACTGGAATGAATACCGCCATAAGTACAAGTGAAGTGGCAATGACTGCCCCAGTCAACTCTTTCATGGCTTCCATCGCAGCCTCCAAGGGACTCAAGCCCTGCTCCAGTTTGACTGCAACTGCCTCCACCACAATAATGGCATCATCGACAACAAGACCGATGGCCAGAACAAAACCAAATAAGGTCAGTGTATTAATCTGAAATCCTAAAACCAAGAGAGCCGCACACGTCCCAACCAGGGAAACGGGGATCGCCACAGTGGGAATGATCGTGGTACGCCAGTCTTGTAAAAAGACAAAAATTACCAAGACTACCAGGATAATCGCTTCAACCAGAGTCTGTAGAACTTCTTCTAAAGAAATTTCTACAAATGGAGTGGTATCAAATGCCACCTGTCCTTTTAGTCCAGGTGGAAAACTCTTCTCTAGTATTTTGATTTGGTCTTCAACAGCATGGGCAACGTCTAGGGCATTACTACCCGGAAGTTGATATATCCCCAAACCCACGGCTGGCTTGGGAGCATTCCCTGGAATGGTGAATTTGGCATCAGCCAGATAGCTCTCGGCTCCCAGTTCAACTCGACCGATATCTCTGAGCTTAACTAGGGTGCTATTACTGCTGCTATTAGTGGTGCTGGTACTATTAGTGGTGCTATTAGTAGTGCCATTAGTGCCACCTTGACTCACCTTCAGCACCATATCCTCAAATTCAGCCGCATCTTTAAATCGACTGCTTGCCCGTAAAGCAAATTCAAAGCTTTGATTATCTGGTGCTGGTTCCTTACCAATTGCCCCTGCACCCACCTGAATATTTTGTTCTTGCAGGGCAGTTGTCACATCTTGAGGAGTTAGTTTATGTTGAGCAAGCTTGTTGGGATCAAGCCAAAGACGCATAGCATATTTGCGCTCCCCAAAAATCGTAGCTTTTCCTACACCAGGAAGCCGTTTGACCTGATCGAGAATAAACAGATCGACATAATTACTGATAAAAATGTTGTCATACTCATTATTATCTGAGTAAAACCCATAGACGAGAAGCAGACTGCTCGATGCCGTTTCGACGGTGACACCTGTTCGTTGAACAGTATCTGGCAATTGAGGTGAAGCAAGTCCTTCTTTATTTTGAACGTTTACTTGAGCAATATCGCTATTTACATCAGTTGGGAAGGAGACAGTTATATTGCTGGAACCATCATTACCCGTATTAGAAGATATATAGGATACACCTTTAACACCATTAATTTGTCGCTCAATAATATTGGTGACAGTACTTTCTGTTGTTTGAGCATCCGCACCAGTATTGTTGGAGCTAACGGTGATTTGCACCGGGGCGAGATCCGGTAGCTGAGAAATGGGCAGGATCGGAATACAGATGCTTCCCAGCAGCAAGATAATAAACGTACAGACCGTAGTTAGGACTGGACGTTTGATGAAGGTATTGACAAACATAAATCCAGGAACAGTTTAATACTGGTTATGGACAGAGTAGCTTGTTATTAATATAAGAATTTATTAAGGTTTAGTGTTGGCGATCGCACAAACTTTTAGATCCTGGGTATGGGTTATTCTCCTTTTTTCCCTAGTTTGGAGCATAATCCCCCCTAAAAAAGGGAGGATCGAGGTTTCATTCAGGTTTTAAGTGCGTAAGTCCTATTTCTAATGAGATTTGCCGTTACTCTGAAAATTTAACGACTGCTCGTCATTTACCCAAATCGCTTGTTGAGGTACAGAAATGGAAATTCCGGCTTGGTCTAGGGCAACTTTCAGGCGGCGGCGAAACTCCCGTGCTACATCCCATTGCTTGAGGGGCTGTGTTTTAATCCAGACACGAATAATCAAACCGCGATCGCCAAATTGATCTATTCCCAAAACTTGCGGCGGTTCCAAAATTTGACGCTGCCATTGCATTTCTTGGTTCATCTCGAAAGCAACTGTTTCAATCAACTTCAAAGCCTCTTCTGTATTGGCTTGATAGGCGATGGGAACCGTTAAATCGGCACGTGACCAACGACTAGAAAGATTGGCTACAACTTTAATTTCACCATTGGGAATTGTGATCAAGCGCCCTTCGGAATCCCGCACTTGGGTCATCCGCAGATTCAGATTTTCTACTAAGCCTCCCACGTCTCCCACATTAATCACATCGCCTAAAGCATACTGGTCTTCTAAAATGATCAGGAAACCGTTAATCGCATCTTTAATTAAGTTTTGCGAGGCCAAAGATAATGCAACACCAACTAAACTAGCACCCGCTAGCAAGGGAACAATATCTATCCCCAAAGATACTAGCGCTAGCAAAAAACCTACTCCTATCCAGATAGCAGTAGTGATACTTTTAGTCACACCAGAAAATGTGGAAACTCGCAGTTGCAGCCGTGCAGAACTTTCTGGAGTCAGGAAAGCACCACTGCTGATCAGAGTGGAGGCGAAGCGGTCAATTAGGGCGTATGTCAAACGGATGGCTACATAGATTCCCAGGCATACAACACCTAATCGCAAAGGGAATTGGAAAGCATTAAGAATTCCTACCTGAAACCCTCGTGTATAGGGAAATAGACCCAAAATAAAAAAGCTTCCACCTCCCCAAATCCCGGCTTGACTTAGCTGAAATAATCGTCTTTTGACTTCTTGAAGATGCTTCTTTTGCTGTTGATTCAGTTGTGTTGTAATTGGTTGATTTGCTGCTGGTGAAATTGGGGAGTTTAGCAGCTCTCTGGGGGGTTGGGAGGCAATAGGATTGACTGAACCTGAATCCTTTTGGGAACGTCGCTGCCAGCCATATAGACCCAAACTCATAATCACCATTACCACTCCGGTACCCGTAGCAATTTTACCTTGGTCGATTAAAGATTGAGTTTGTCTTTCTTGTTTTGCTTGTTGCAAGTCTTCTTGTAACGATTCGGCGACTTGATTTGCCGATGTCGATATATCTACTTGTCGCAGTCCAGCATCCTCTGAAGTAACGGTCATCAGATATTGGTCATTGACATAAATTACTGGTAATTCGTTGACTTTCCGAACTTCTACCTTGATTGCTGTTTTTGCTGGTGACTGAAAGTAATTTTGACCAATTTTCTCCAACTTCTTTTGAATATCTTCTGAACGTTCAGGAAAGTTGGTTCTTGATGCCGCTATTTGAAATAACCGACGACCATCTAAATAAATCCAGCCCGAAACAACTCTGTTATCTGAATCATTACTCACACTGCTGGGAGCTTGCAGCTGCGGTAAAAAAGGAATCTGGGCTGTGGCTTTTGGCACAGATACAACGCCTATAGCTACTGAACTGGCGATCGCCAAAAATTGAAAACGCACTCAAACACCTCCTTAAATCAAATCTACTGGTGACTACTTCTATAACTATCCTCCGCAATAACTTTGGGTAGATGTACCTATCTAAAGTTGAGGTTTTCCCTTTAGACAATGAAATTTTGATGTTTTTTTGTTTGTCCTCTATCTTTAGACAGGTGACAAGGTACTGAGAATCAGCAGGTAAGGCTGATAAGAGTCTTGCTCTTACCAAAGATAAAACAAAAAGGAAGAACTTGGAGAGAAAGTTGACATTCCACCGATCAAACGTCAAGCTAGTTTTGAGGGCTATTAACTAGTGATTTGCTTTCATCCAAGCAAAAATCGCCAGTAGTAGAATAACCTAGTAGAGTGCGTAAATTTTACGTGCCTTTTTTAATTTTTTGAGGTAACTTTTGATGACCGCAACTTCTCCCCGATTAAAGCACGAGGTTAAAGACCTCGGCCTAGCTGCCTTGGGAAGACAGCGCATTGAATGGGCTGGACGCGAAATGCCGGTTTTGAAGCAAATCCGCGATCGCTTTGCGATCGAAAAGCCTTTCGCTGGTTTACGCCTTGTAGCTTGCGCCCACATTACAACAGAAACAGCACACTTGGCGATCGCTCTGAAAGCCGGTGGTGCAGATGCGCTTTTAATTGCTAGTAACCCCTTATCAACTCAAGATGACGTAGCCGCTAGCCTCGTCGCCGATCATGAAATTCCTGTCTTTGCTCAAAAAGGCGAAGATAACGCAACTTATAACCGCCACGTCCAAATAGCTTTAGATCATCGCCCCAACATTATTGTTGATGACGGTAGCGATGTGGTTGCGGCTTTAATCCAACACCGCCAACACCAAATCGCTGATTTGATTGGTAGCACCGAAGAAACCACCACCGGTATCGTGCGGCTACGCGCCATGTTTAGAGAAGGCGTTCTCACCTTCCCCGCAGTTAACGTCAACGACGCTGATACCAAGCACTTCTTTGATAATCGCTATGGTACTGGGCAATCAACCCTAGATGGCATTATCCGCGCCACAAATATTTTGTTGGCTGGGAAGAACATTGTTGTCGTCGGTTATGGCTGGTGTGGTAAAGGTACAGCCCTCCGCGCCCGTGGGATGGGTGCTAACGTCATCGTCACCGAAATCGACCCAATCAAGGCAATTGAAGCCGTAATGGATGGCTTCCGCGTCCTGCCAATGGCTAAAGCTGCACCTGAAGGTGATATTTTTATCACTGTGACTGGTAACAAGCATGTCGTTCGCGGCGAACACTTCGATGTCATGAAAGACGGTGCGATCGTTTGTAACTCTGGTCACTTCGACTTAGAACTTGATTTGAAATACTTGGCTGCACAAGCTAAGGAAATTAAAGATGTTCGTCCTTTCACTGAAGAGTATAAGTTGAAAAATGGTAAATCAGTTGTCGTTCTTGGACAAGGACGCTTGATTAACCTAGCTGCGGCTGAAGGACACCCCAGCGCGGTAATGGATATGAGTTTTGCCAACCAAGCTTTGGCTTGTGAATTCTTGGTGAAGAATAAGGGTAAGTTAGCCCCTGGTTTGCACTCAATTCCTGTGGAAGTAGATCAAGAAATTGCTCGGTTGAAGTTGCAAGCTATTGGTATCACAATTGATAGCCTAACAGCAGATCAAATTGAGTACATCAATTCTTGGACAAGTGGAACTTGATACATTGATTAGTTGATTTTTTCGGGGATAGGCGTTTTGCTTATCCCTTTTTTTTGTGTTTCGCGCAAAGAGCGCAAAGTGCAACACCTTACTTAAAATTAGGTAAGATAGGATTTAGATGATTATTTTAACTTTCCATGTCAGCGAAAGATTTCTTTCACAATGCAGTTCGTTTAGCTTTAGAAAAAGATAATTGGTTAATTACCCATGATCCTTTATCTATTACAGTAGATGGTATTGAATTTCGTATCGATTTAGGAGCAGAAAGGCTTTTAGCAGCAGAAAAGGAGGGGCAAAAGATAGCAGTTGAGGTCAAATCTTTTCTAGGGAAATCAGAAATAAGTGAATTTCATACAGCGTTAGGACAAACACTTAATTACCGTTCTGTTTTAAGAAAAAAAGAATCTGACCGCATTTTATATTTAGCGATTGGTTATGAAATATATAAAGATTTTTTTCTGATTCCGTTTATTCAAGAAGTAATTACTGAACATCAATTAAAGTTGCTGATATTTGAACCTATTAAACAGGAGATTGTTTTATGGAAGCAATGAATTACTCAGAATTAGTGCAAACAGTTTTAGGAAGACATACAGAAAATCATTTATCTGAAGGAACAGAGAAAGAGTTAATTTTTGATTGTCAAAGAAATCGCTATCTTCTAGTTCATGTGGGATGGGAAAATGAAGAACGCGCTTATGGTTGTGTTGTTCATGTAGACATTAAAGATGGAAAAATTTGGATTCAGCGCGATTTGACTGAGGAAGGAATAGCTAATGAATTAGTAGAGTTAGGAGTACCGAAAACAGATATTGTTTTGGGTTTTAGATCACCTTATGTCCGGCAATTTACTGGTTTTGCATCTGTTTAATTTTTTGCATTTTATCCCGACTGAAGTTAAAAGTTGAGTATATCAATTCTTGGGTATCGAGAACTCCATGATTGATTAGTTGATTTTTTGTGGATAAGCCAAAGCTTATCCCTTCTTTCTTGTTCGGCGTTATGGATTGAACTAACTATGAAGGCACGAAGGAAGAAGAGTAAAACATCAAGAAAAGGCAATTATTTCTTGTAAATCAATCATTGCTTTATCAAATAATTCTTTTTGTTTTATTTCCCAATTACTAAATCTAATTACAAACCATCCTTCTTTCATCAATTTTCTATCTTGCTGTATATTTTTATAATATTCTTCTTCACTAGCTAACCAGGTTTCCTGATTGTGCTTACGAGTTGCATAATGACTAATATCGTCAATAAAAATAGCAAATTTTTTATTCTTCCAGAAAGCTACAAAGTCAACCCTATAAATATCATTAATATTCAGAGATGAAGTAGGATTTAAATATTTTTTTGATTGTGAATGCCACTGTATCCAAGCTTGAGGTATGAGTATAGGTATACAGCACTTGCGTCTGTTATGAGGTACAATAAATTAAAATATAAATACCTTTAAATGAAGTCATACTCTGTCGATCTTCGAGAAAAAATAGTTGCAGCACATCTTCAAAAAAACATCTCAATCAGAAAAGTAGCTAACATATTTTCCGTCTCAAAAAGTTTAGTTCAAAAGCTTGTAAAGCAACAAAAACTTGAAGGGAATTTACAATCCAAGCCGCGAGGAAAGCCACAATTTAGTCATCTAACAAATGCTGACATAGAGTTGAGAGAATTAGTTGAATCACATCCCGATGCAACATTGATAGAGTTGTGTGAATTATTTGCAGACAAGACTGGCAATTGGGTAGGTCAAAGTGCAATGTGTCGTGCGTTACAGAAATTAGGATTAAATCGGAAAAAAAAACAAAGCGGAGTACCCAAGCGGGGACTATTGAGTCCTGAATTTAAGATTAGATTATTGGGAAGAAGTCAAACATATAGAGCCAGAAAATTTAGTATTTTTGGACGAAACTGGTGTTCTACTTGGATTAACAAGGACTCATGCTCGTTCACAAATGGGAACAAGAGCCTACTCTCTCAACCCCTTTTATAGAGGCTCAAAAGTTACAGTAATTGGAGCAATTAGTATTACAAAAGTAGTGGCATTAATGACAATGAATAATTCAATGGATGGTATTGCATTTGAATTATTTGTTGAGAAGTTTTTAGTGCCAAATTTATGGTCAGGAGCAGTAGTAGTGATGGATAATTTATCCGCACATAAACTAGACTCAATTGTGCCAATGATTGAAGCTGTAGGTGCGAAAGTTATTTGTTTATCCTCATATTCTCCCGATTTTAATCCAATTGAATTATGGTGGTCACAACTTAAATCTTTTTTACGCAGTTTTTCTCCAACTACAACAGAAATGGTTGATAAACTCATCTCTGTTGCACTTGACTTAATAAATCCTCAACATTTAAGAAACTGGTTTGCTAGTTGCTGCTACTGTACCTCATAACAGCCGTAAATGCTGTATTTTGATTCGCCATATTAAATTTGTTAGCATAATGGAGAAAAAATTTTGTTTCGTATTCAGTTTGATTCATGTCTTTCAAGGCTCTTCTTAAACTTCCATCTGTTGTTCCTAAATGTAAATTAAAGTTTTGTGCTAATTTTTGATAAGTTAAATCAGGATAAACATTAAAGTCTATAATTCCAATACCATTTTTCCATTCAAATTTTAACTTTTGGCTACCTTTATCAATTTGAACAGCAAACTCTGGTTTGGGCTTTCCAAATGGCAATCCAACAGGGAATTGTGATATAAATAAACTATTATTAGGAATAATTGGCTGATAAATTACTTTATTTTCATCAAATTTAAAGCCAATGTCTGATAGTGTTTTACGAAAATTATTTTTTGCATCATCAGATAAATGAATAGAATACAATATTGTTTCTATAACTTGATTCAATTTGGGTATTATTACTGGACTTTCCCAATCGACTGATTTATAATATTGATTTATTAAATCACGTTTATACTCACAATTTATTGATTCATCCCTGGTAAAGCCTCCACCTGAAAAAATAGTGTCTATTTGCCTTTTACTGAAAAAATCACAGCAATATTGTTCAAGATAAATTTTTAAACTTATTAGAATTGGATTTGACATAGTAATTATTTATATTTTCAGAAACATTACTAATTTAAAATATTACTATATTTTTGTATTCTTACTTTTTGCATTTGCGTATTTGCGTGAGATAAAATTTGTTTACTTGTCTTCGACTCAAAACGAGAAGTGATACTGCAATGGATACCTTAGATAACTATCGCCAAGTCATTCAAAAAATATTAACCGAATACGCCCAACTTACCTATGCTTACGGAGAACTAGAAAGACAACTAATTATAGACCAAACCGCCAACCATTACCTACTACTAACATTAGGCTGGGAAAATAATCAACGGGTGCATGGTTGCTTAGTCCATCTTGATATTATCAACGGCAAAATATGGATTCAAAGAGACGGTACAGAATACGGTATAGCCAACGAACTTGTTAACGCTGGTATTCCTAAAAATCAAATTGTTCTTGCCTTCCAACCAGCCGATATCAGACAGTATACTGAATTTGCAGTTAGTTAATTAAGCATAAAAGCTGCTGCTAAATCTAGAATAGTCATTGCTATAACTTAAAACTCTCAACTTCATATACTAGAAATATTTCTACACATACATCTTATGTTAAGCGTAACAATTAATGAAATCCAGCGAAATCTAACTAGTTATCTTCAAAAAGTAGCAGCAGGAGAAAGTATTATTATCATGCAAGCAGGTTTACCTATTGCAGAAATTAAACCAGTTTCAGCCACCTTTCAACAAATTAGACCTTATGGCTTATGTGCTGGGGAGTTCATTGTTCCAGATAATTTTGATAGTCCCTTACCTGAAGAGATTTTAAATAGTTTTGAGGGTAAATGAAACAGAATAGAATAGCCTTTACATTTTAAAACTCCATAAGAGTATGCTTTTTTCAACATTAAATAATCAGCACTCACTCGGAGCGATGCCTGCGGCGGGCTACGCCTACGCAAAACTAAACTCTGTAGGAGCAATTCATAAATTGCCCCTACCTAAAATCAGGGTTTCGGCTATTGTTTACGTAAGTCCTGTTCACTTTTCGCTGTGCGGCTGAAGACTCGATAGTATAGCCATGTACTAGTTTCCTTTAAGGGAAACAGCAGATACGTAAGAGGATTTATTGCCACAATAATATTTCGGAAGTCTCGCCGTGCGAAAAATAAGATAGCACGAGCAACTTGCTGTGCAGACATCACACCATAGGGATTAAGTTGACTCTTGAATGGGCCAAGAATTAACTTGCGAATTACACAATCCCTGTCCAATCGCTTCAGGGTAACAATATCTCCTAACGCTCTTTTGCTGAGTTCATAAAGCGGACTCAGTGCTGGAGAAACCTCAGCTTCAGAAGTGTTTACCCAAATTTCCTTCGTTGCTTTTGCCTGTGGCCCTGTTACAGTTGTCACAAATATATCCATCAGCCGTAATGCTGAAAAGGTATTCACCTCATAAGAGGAATTGATAGCCTCTGGTGTGCGGGTGGCATAGACATTAATTCCGTGGTTGATAATTAAAATATCTACTTTCTCTAAACTATCCTTGAGTTCAGCTTCATTACCTAATTGCCAGGGAACCACCTTCACCCCAACTTGCTCTACTAATTTTTCTGGATTAGTGGTTAACGCCACGACTTTAGCATTATTCTTTACAAGTTCAGCCGCCAACGCTTGCCCTAACGCTCCTGATGCTCCGGTTAAAGCGATAGTTTTACCCTTGAGAGACAGTCCTGTACCAAGAATTTTATCCACTAAGGGAAAGACACCACTATAATAAGCGTTGACATCATCAAAATGATGCCGCCAATGGTAAGACCGATTCACCCACCAAATGGATGGTATTGTCTCTAAAGGGCCGGGGAGGTGGTTGAAATCTGTATCAATTTTTCCCTGGAAATATCGCACAGACGCGCCATATAAGAAGGTGCAACCATAAGCTACTCCCAACCAAAACCCCATCTGCTGGACAATTAAGGCAATGACTACCAATATCACCAGCAGTAGACTCGATTCTAAAATGTCGTGATAGAGTTGGGATTCTTGGTAAATTTTCAGGGAAACTATCGATAAATCGCGGCGATAGGCGCTATGGTGCTTGTTGTGCCATTTAGCAAGCCAATTGACTTGGTGACACAAAGCATGGTAGCTGTCTCTCAAGACCTCAGCAAGTAAAAGTGAAAAAAGTCCCCAGCTAACAAACTGCAAGCTGGCATTTAGCCAAACCCAATTAGTTTGTAATCCTGCCTCAATTCCCATCAAGTTTTCAGCTAGCATTTTTATCATGTTTGTCTATACTCGTTTTTCTCAATCATTCTTTCACGATCTGATAAAGGTGCGCTAAGGTCGAGTCTAGAGCATCATATAGCCAGGTTCAATGTAGGTAAAGTGTTTGCTCAATTGCTGATGCGCTTTTGGTAAGGCGTGAAACGGAATTGATGCGGATAAATGAAGCTTTACATAAAATGGCATATTCCGCATGAAAAATTGTACAGGGCAGAATGGTCATAACTACAATCTTAAAACTAGAAATTATTGGTATTTGAACAGCATGACAGATATAAAAGATTTATCAGAAATAATTGCCAGTAAAGGTGACGATCCACTCATTATGTCAACTGAAAACTTGCAGCCACAAGAAGACGTAGAACTTGAGCGAAAACTACGAGAACTCAAGTTTAAACAGGAATTAAGAAAAGATTGGATTTTATTTATTGTCAGGGATGTAGTAATTTTTCCTGCCGCCATCCTTTTTATTTTTGCTATCAGTGGTTATTCACTCTTTACTCATATTCATGGGTAACTTAACTGATTACAATTTTTAATCAACCGCAGAGACACAGAGTACACAGAGAAGATTATATAATTTATAAAAATTTAGAATTGCGAAAAATTATTTCTCTTATCTAGGACTTACGCAAAACTACACGCGGTAGGGGCAATTCATGAATTGCCCCTACCGGAAACTCAAGGTTTGGGCTATTTTTTACTTTTCTTTCTCTCTGCGTTGCGCCAGTTGCGACAACGGGGGGAACCCGCGCAATACACTGGCTTCTCTGTGCCTCTGTGGTTATTTAAAAAATCCTACAAATTATCTATATCAGTGCAATTGCGTAACTAATTTTACAGACGACGAAGCCAACTTCCTACAAGTAGACTCATCTTTATATCCACATAAATATTGCTGGATATAAAGTAAGTATCTAATGGAAATAATCTAAAAATATGGGGCTTTTAATATTTTCTGTTGCTTTGGTTGCCATTCTTGCTGTAATTATCATTAATGGCTACAACGATTTAGTAAAATATCGGAATCGGTACAAAAATGCTTATTCTCAAATCGATGTTCAATTGCAGCGCCGCTATGATTTAATTCCCAACTTAGTGGAAACTGCGAAAGGTTATATGAAACATGAACGAGAAACCTTAGAAGCAGTTATTGCTGCCCGAAATTCTGCAATTAATGCTAGCAGTCGTGCTGTGCAAAATCCTGGCGATCCTCAAGCGATGCAACAATTGGGTAATGCTGAAGGGGCGCTGACGGGTGCATTAAGCCGCTTGATGGTACTTTCAGAATCTTATCCAGAATTGAAAGCCGATCGCGCCATGACTCAGGTGATGGAAGAATTATCTTCCACTGAAAACCGGATTGCTTTTGCACGTCAGGCTTTTAATGATGCTGTAACACTTTACAACACCAAAAGCGAATCTTTCCCCAGCAATCTTGTAGCGAATACTTTTAACTTTACTGTTGCAGAATTGCTCGCCGAAGCTACTCCAGAAATAAGAAATGCTCCACGCATTTCTTTTTAACTAGTTTCAGCAGAAGTCCCACATCTCACTTTTAGGAGTGTGGGATGAATGCGCGTGAGTTGACGACAGTTCTCCGACCAATGCCGTAGGCGAGTGAGGAGAACATGGAGGAGACGAGCAAATTCTTACGTTGATTCTGCGGGT
>NZ_NOLK01000040.1:0-67731 GCF_002245985.1 Nostoc sp. 'Peltigera membranacea cyanobiont' 232 | reverse complement strand
CTCTGCCCCTCTGCCCCTCTGCCCCTCTGCCCCTCTGCATTTCAAACTTGTGAGAAATGCGGGTAAGCCCCATGTCTCAACTGCTAAGATTCTAAACCAGAAAAAGCTGCAAAATCACACACCTTGAATGGGCTAGTCCTAATTTCATCCTTTTGCTCAAGAATTCGGATTATAGCTTCAATTAATTTCCCTGAACGATGCCAGTCAAACCCGTGGCGGTGAAAATTGAACATCGCTACTGCGGCAAGTATATCAGCCAGATCCTGTGTCAATTGACCAAGATGCTGAAGATTAACTAATTCCTTTGCAAGCATATCGTTTGCTGTTGCATATTTTTGTAACACATCAGCTTCTTGTCCTGCTAGGGTTCGAGACTCAGACAAAGTTTTGAGAGAAAGTAGTTCAACTGTTGGAATTGTGGCTTCAGGAGGTGTAGGAATCAAAGCCCTTAAACTTTGCCAAGCTGCCAGAATAGATACTCGATCTGACAAAGCACAGCTAAAAAGATCGTGCAGCACAGTTGACAGAAGTAAGTCTTTGGGGATAACACTAAGTTTATGTCGATCGAGATAGTCAAGTATAAGCCATATTGAAGTGTCCGCGTCGAAGTGCTGATGAACGAATTTCATAGCTTCAAGCCCACCAAATCGATCGCTTTCAGGCTCATAGTCACTAAAGAAGAATAGATTAATAAAATTCTCACGCTCAAGAATATACATGAGTTCAGAGATTTGAGCGATCGCTTGTTGTCGATCCACTCTTGTAAAAAAGCGCACCCGAACATCTGGCGGTTTTCTCATAAAAAAGAAACAGCGCAACAAGTCGTTACTCCGCCAGTCAGTAACCAAAGGTTCGAGCCGAGCAAAGAGGGCGCGGGCGCTCGGTAATGCCTCCTCCTGATGCCTTACGAGTCCCACGTTGAGTTGCACCCAATCCCCGTTTTCCCAGTTCTGACTACTAAATTGTCGATCGTGAATCATTTAGGACTATTATGGCTGCTTTAATTTGTCTGAAATATTTAGATTAGTCTGTAAGCTGTTCGTAACTTTGCCAATGTTAAATCAAGAAAACAAAGGTTGACAATATAAATTGGCTTAAAGCAGCATTACGGCATATTAGCAACTAAAAGTAACATGATTCTCGACAACATCGACCGGATCGAAGCACCTCCAGCAGATGTGTTTTACCAAGAGTATATTCTGCCGCAGCGCCCAGCGATCATCACTAATATGTTTGACAATTCATCACTGCGTCAGATGGATACCCTTGAAAAGGTAAGAACAGGGTTGACTGACATCCCAGTTCAAATCTCTCCAAATTACATCGCTAATCTGCTAGATTCGACATCAGGCGATGTTCCCCGCATGATGAACTTGGGTGTATATCTTGATTTCCTGCAAGCACAACCCACAACTCTTGATATTTGTGTTGAGTATCCTACACCCCAAAAATTGCTTGAGTTCTTGCCCCTGAATTTATACCAAAATTTAAGTCATGAGAGCGATTTATACTCGAACATGTTTGTCGCTGCCAGCAATAACTACGCTCATTTGCACTATGATGCCGATCAGCGTAATGTCTTGTTGTTTCAAGTTTTTGGTACAAAACGATTTGTATTGATTCATCCGCGTGAAACTCAAAAGTTAGATGCCATCGATCGCGCTAATCTATGTCGTACAAGTGGCATCTTCTTGGAAAATATGTCAGAAGCCGAGAAAACAGATTTTCTCCGATATACCAATGCATTTGATGCGGTACTTTACCCTGGCGAAACTATTTTTATGCCAATGATGATCTGGCATTATATTGAATATTTGGAACCAGCGATGTCAATTGCTTATCGTTTAGGACGCAACCCTTATAATCGTCGATTGGCTAATCTGTTTCCAGCCCCCTCGGTTGATGTTCAATCCTTGTCGCTGTTGCTGCAAGATGAGACAGAAGCACGATCGCATCATCTGGAATGGTTGAATAAATTAGAGGCTGTAAGCCATTCCTTGGCGGGTAGTGAAAGCGATCGCAGGGACACTTTAAACTACCTATCTTTAAGAATTCGCGGGCAATATCTGGGTCTTGAGCCTATCAAGAATATTCGGGAGTTGAGAAGACGTGAAGCGATGTTGAACAAGTCTCTGGGAGGGAAAGTATAACTTAATTCATAATCTTAAGAGGTTATTTTCAGGAACTGCGATCGCAAATACAGCAGATTTTAAGTTGGTGGAGTATGCAAACTAAGTCTCAAAGCCAAGCATAAAGCCTGTTTCACTTCTGAATCCTGAATTCTGACTTCTGAATTCTACTGTATCATTACTAAACACTAGCCTGCTCTGACCGAATTAACCGTGCATAAGAACCATCAAGCTGGGACATTTCTTTGTGGTTGCCTCGTTGCACTACTTTACCCTTTTCTAAAACGATGATTTCATCACAGTCGCGGATGGTACTGAGGCGGTGAGCCACAATAATACAAGAACAGCCTCGATGGCGCAGATTTCGGTCAATAATTTTTTCCGTCTCTGCATCTAGGGCGCTGGTTGCTTCGTCCATAATCAGAATTGTCGGATCGTTGACTAATGCACGAGCAATTTCTAAACGCTGGCGCTGTCCTCCACTGAAATTAGCAGCACCCTCAAGTAAGTTGCCTTCATACCCCCCAGGTAAAGCTAAAATGACTTCATGAATGGCAGCATCTTTGCAAGCTCGCACTAATTGAGAATTTGACACTGTATTATCCCACAAGGTCAAGTTATCTCGAACAGTGCCAGCAAACAGAAAAATTTCCTGTTCCATCATTGCCAGAGAATTAGAAAGTATCGCCTTAGTAATTTGCTCTCTGGGCATACCATCAAAGAGAATTTCTCCCGACCAAGGTTGATACAGTCCCGCTACTAATTTGGCAACTGTTGATTTACCAGAACCACTACTACCAACTAAGGCTACTCGCTGTCCTGGTTTTAGTTGAAAACTCAGGTCTTGAATTAGAGGCCCATCTGTTCGTGAGTAACCAAATGTCACATTTTTTAATTCTACATATCCCTTAAGTTCGCAGGATGAAGCATTTTGTAAGGGTTTGGCTGTTGAGGTATGTAAATTATTATGACTGTCCAATTCTGGATCGGTTGCATTTTGTAACACATCATCCAGCCGATTTAAGTCTCCTTCTAGTTCCTGTAAGGTGCTGCCGAAATTAACCAGAGAGTTGACTGGAGTCAAAAAGCTAGTCATTAAACTTTGGAAAGCAACCAACATCCCGATGCTGAGATGCCCATCCATGACTCGTAGACCCCCAATAACTAAAACTAATAGGGAACTTAAACTAGTCAATAAAATAGGTAAAACGCCTAGTACTTGATTAGTGATGCCTAATTCCTGCTGACCATTGATAAATTTTGTGTAGTAACCCGACCAACGGGAGAAAAAATCAGATTCCAACGCTGATGCTTTCAGGGTTTCCATACTTTGAAGGGCAGCAATTTCTGTACCTGCAACTTTGCCTCTATCTTGGATGATTCGCATATAAATATCTGTACGCTGCCGGGAAATCCACTGCAATGTCAATATATTAATCGCCGCAAAACAGATACCGATCGCAGTCAGTATGCCATCATAAGTAAACATAACTATGGCGTAAAATACTACCATCACGGTATCAATTACAGTCCTAGCCAATTGCCCCGATAATACTTCCGCAACTTTAGTATTGATATTGATTCGACTGCTAATTTCTCCGGCAAATCTTTGGGAATAAAATGATACTGGCAAGCGCAGAATATGGTGGATAAATTGCCCGGACATTTCCACCGACAACTTAATATTTAGCTTTCTCAGAAACCGTCTTTGTAGTAATGTCAACAACACTTGAAGAATCGCAGTGATTGTCATTCCCAAAATCAATGGACGCAACCAATCTGTACGATTTTCTACCAGAACATTATCGACAAAAATCTGATTAAAAACTGGTAAAACTAACCCTGGAATGACTAGAAAAAATCCTGCCAGAAAACAATAGAGAATGGCTCCCCAAGAACCCCGCAAACGGTCAATAAGTGCGCCTATTAAGCTAGGTTTGCGACCCCCACGTTGGAATTCCGGGCCTGGTTCCATCACCAGGACAACCCCTGTATAGGCTTCATCAAATTCTTTGAAGGAGACTCGCCTCGGCCCCGTACCTGGGTCGTTGAGATAAACCCAATCTTTTTTAAATCCTTCTACTACTAAGAAATGATTAAAATTCCAGAAAACAATGTATGGCAGACGAAGTTCTTGTAATTGTGCCAACTGCTTTTTAAAACCTTTGGCTTGCATACCGTAATTTCTTGCAGCTTTGATCATGTTTGAGGCTTTGCTACCATCACGAGAAACCCCACAATTTTGTCGCAATTCTGCTAAAGGCACAATTTTGCGATGGTAGGCCAAAATAATCCCGAAAGCTGCGGCTCCACACTCTACTGCTTCCATTTGCAATAGGGTGGGAGTTTTGACGCGGGAAGGCATCTTAATTTGTGCTGTTTCTAGGTCTGATAATGGGGCTTTTTTACGTAAGGGATTGAGGTTTTGAATTGAGGAAATTAATTGCTGAATCAATTGCACAAGACTATTTTTAAAATTTTAGTTAATGCCAGTAAATTCTCGTAGAATGGGCAAGACATAAGTAATTGGTGCCTGCTCTGCTACTTTAACCCGGACACTGGTAGTTGTCCCGGTAGAAATGTTTAATTTTGGGCCTTGTGATGAAGACCAGCGATAACCGCTAAAGGTAGATGGAGCTATTTCCATTTCTGCTCGCACTTCAATGTCTCCACCGCCAGTTGACAAGATGTTGGTTACTAAATCAGAATTGCCAATTACAGACTTTGCACCTTCTTTAGTCACAGGTAAGGGGGAAACGGAGGCAACTTTACCGACAATGCCGCCAAAGCGTTCTCTTTTCACGGACGTGGGGGTGATTTGCATCATCATTCCTGGTTGAATCTGCTTACCATCTTGGACATTAAAGTAGGAGACGGCAATTAGTGGGGTGTTTTTGTCGCCGATGTTCAGGGTGACAAGGGGAGTTTTGGGACTAGTAACTTGTCCCAAAAAACCAGTTACTTCTAATACACAGCCATTACTAGGGCTAACAATCTGACTATTGTCTAATATTTGTTTTTCTAATTGAGCGATCGCTCGATTAACTTCTTGAATTTGATTAATTTTTGTATTGAGATTTTCGGCGTTTTCTTGCTCAGTCCGTTGGCTCTTAGTATCTAAATCTTTTAATTGCGCTTGCAGTTCGCTTACAGAACTTAAATTTTGTAAGTATCTCTGCTGTGCTTCTGTTTCTTGTACATCTAACTGTTTGAGCTGCGCTCTGAGATCGTATAGAGTCTGCATTCCCTGTGTATATTCTTGCTCTGCTTGTAGATATGTATCTTTAGAAATAGCTCCCGCATCTGCGAGTTGCTGGCGCTTCTGCAATCTATCTTTCAGTATAGGTATGATCGCTACAGCATCATTGAGCCGTTGCTGTAAACTAATGCGCTGTTCGCGGATGGCATTTAAGCCTTTTTCATAAAACGCAGGTGTGAGAGTCTGAGTATCCCGCAAACGCTGAAGATAATTAACTCTAGAAGATGCGATCGCTTCTTTTTCCTTAGCAGTACGTTGTCGCTGAAGCAACGATGAATTTTGTTGTTGTGTTTGTAATTGCCCTAGTTTTGAGCGTTGCAGTTGCAATTGCTGCTTAAGATCCGTCGGATCGATCGTTGCTAGGACATATCCTCGATCTATACATTGTCCTGTTTTGACATTCAGACTTTTTAACTGTCCTGAAATTGGCGACTCAAAAGTGACAACTTGATTCGGTTGAATCAGAATTCCCTTTCCTGTTACTGTCACAGGAATACGTCCAAAAATACTCCAAATTAACCCCAGTAATACAAAACTACCCAGCGTCGCCAAAGGTAGCCAATCTAAAGGGTTGACTACCTGCATTAACTGATCCAATCTTTCTGGAGAAGATAAACGATCCAGTGATTCTTTGCGAAATATACTATCTTGATTTTCAGCCATTCATTTGTTAATTCGTAATACTTCTCTACGAGAGGCTGCGCCAACGACTGCGCTCAGTACAAGTTCGTAATTAGACTGGAATTGGAGACTAATGAAGCTGCCTCCTTCCTAGCCTCTGCCTCCTGCCTCCTTCAAGATTGCCTATTTAGACGTTTAATCATCCAGTCAAATCTAGCACCCGCAAGTGCAGTATTGTCTAATGTATCTAAGTTGAGTTCATCTTCAACTTCAATATCTTCTGCTAAGAGTTGGTCTAGTTGGTAAGCCAGTTTCCCAAATCCACGACGGAAGAGGCGATCGCGAATCCGATCTACTAAAACTACAGCGATCGCTCTGTAAAAACGTGCTGTAAATCCTGCATCTCGCTTTAATTTTTCAGCTAGTTTCTGTTGTGGTAGAGCTAGTAATACAGAAGATTCTGCTGCCTTGACTGTGGCAGAGGCGGTTGTTGCTTCGACAAAAGACATTTCTCCTAAAATTTCGCCTTTGACTGATTGAGCAATTTCTCTTTCGGCAAGTTTATTGTGTGGGGTGGTAACAAAAACTCCTAACTTGCCATCTAACAATATATATAATGCTTCAACAGGTTTTCCTTCTTCAATTAGCACCTTACCTGGATTGACTTTAGTTTTTACTCCTTGGGAAATCATCCAATCAATATCGCCATCATCCAAAATAGCGAACACAAACAAAACTTTTCGCAGTGGCTCTCCTGGAAGTACTTTGTTCTTAGTCAGGAAATCAGTCAGTCTCCGCAATTGCTGTGAAAGTAAAACAGACAGCATTTGATAAAAATTAGCGGCAAACTTTGTGTCGTGTTCTAACTTTTTGACTAATAATTCTCTTGGCAGTGCTAATACTCGTGAGGGTTCCAAAGCTATCACCGTGCTAGCTGGGTAAGAATTATCTATTAAAGATAATGCTTCTACAATTTCCCCTGGCGATACGCGATCGATTTCTTGTGCGTCTTTTACATTGCCTGTGGGAGAAACACAAATACTTAATCCTCCCTCTAGCAAAATTTCTACTGTATCAACAATTTCTTTACCTTCTTGAATCAGAACTTCACCAATAGGATGCTCTCTACATCGGCCGACACTGAGCATCCAATCAATATCACTTTCCCTGAAAGCAGCAAAATTCGGAGTATTAACCAGGATTTGTCTAATCATAAGATTTAAACTTGGTTATGAGTGGAAATAAATCATTTGTTGCAGCAAAATAGAGCTTTTTGTTAGTTTTCTTGAAGTTTTCAACCTAGGTGTCTGACAGAAGTAGTAAAAATTCAGTCAAAACAAGGTTTTTCAGAAAAGGGGTGGAGTTGCATCAGAAGCTATAGGACTCATATTTGATTTTTGAAAAACCAAATAGCTAGAAGTTTGTCATCCAGAGGTTTCTTGCTAAGTAATACTGAGCAAGAATCAAGTAGGATTCCTATAGAGTTACCAGACAACTATAGCAATCGTTCTATTCTCTGTCATTAAAGTTACTTACAAAATTTTACGTATTTTCTCCGAACCGATTCAGAATTGCTATACCCTTGTTTATAGTAAATTCTACGAACTTCATTTTTTTGGCAAAATCTTTAACAAAGTTTTTAGACAAAAGTTAATATAGGTTTTATATTGGTAATTAATTTAACTCAATATTACTTTTTCAGGCGATCGTAAATATTTGTCTTTGTTAGATGATTGAAAATTAATAGGACTTAATATGAATTGGATCCAAAAATTTGGAGAATTTCCAGCATTTTCTATATCTCTGGTATTAGTGATTTCTAGTTTCCCCAGAATCGCGATCGCCGAATCACCGATTACACTTAAATTCCAGAAATTCCAGAGTTGGCAAATTAGTCAGAAGTTTATCCCACCAAATCGAAAAGCACCACAAACTACGGCTGGTGGGGCAACTCGTGGTGGTAGTTCCTGCTTTTTAGAGGGTAAAGAAACTTTAACTCCCTTAATGCCTGCGAATAAATTAGGTTTAACCTTTGCAGAACGTCCGACATTTTACTGGTTTGTACCGCAGACAGCAGTAGAAACTGCTCGCTTTTCACTTCTAGATGGTGAGGATATAGTCTACGAAACGACTTTTAAACTTCCTAAGCAATCAGGAATTATTGGTCTTACTCTCCCGGCAGAAACACCAAGTCTCAAAGTTGGTAAACAGTATCACTGGTATATGGCGATCGCTTGCGGTTCAGACAAACTAGCAGAGGAAATCGCTGTTGATGGTTGGGTAGAACGAATTCAACCCACTCCTGATTTATCGAAGCAGATAGCCAGGACAAATCCCAAGCAACTGTCCCAAGTGTATGCCACATCTGGTATTTGGTACGAACTGGTGCATACTTTAGTACAGCAACGTCTTGCCAATCCTAGCGATCGCACAGTCATGGCTAATTGGCAAGCATTATTGGAGTCGGTGGGGTTAAACAATTTAGTTTCCAAACCTTTAGTAGATATCTGCAATGACAAGACTAAGTAATTTATGTGGAGAAACATCAAACGAAAACTTTGGCAATGGCGTGGTGTCTTCATTGCTGCTCCCAGCGCGGGAGCATTGGTGTTTATTCTGCGTTTGAGTGGATTATTGCAGATGTTGGAATTGGCAGCGTTGGATCAAATGTTTCTGTTACGTTCTTCAGAACCTATCGATCCGCGCATTGTCATTGTAGAAATTAATGAATCTGATGTGCAAAAACTTGGGAAGCGCGGTTATTGGCCTCTGCCTGACGGCTTACTTGCACAAGTTTTAGAGAAATTAAAACAACAAAAACCCAGTGCTATCGGTTTGGATTTATATCGAGATTTACCAGTAGGTTTTGGACATCAATCCTTAGTTAAGGTGTTTGAGTCTACACCAAATTTAGTTGGTGTCCAAAAAGTAGCCCAGAGTGAAGATAGTTCGGCAGTAGCACCACCACCAGCGCTGAAAAAACTTGGTCAGGTTGGTGCAAATGATTTTCCCTTAGATGGGGATGGGAAAATTCGCCGCAGTTTGATGTATTTGGCAGATCAAAATGGCGAAAATGTGTTTAGTTTTTCTTTTAAACTTGCCTACCTTTATCTGAGCGATCGCAAAATAGATGTCGGACAAACAGAAGATTATTTGGTAAAAACAGGTAATGTGATTTACCCCTTATTTCAAGGAAATGATGGTGGTTACGTTCGGGCTGAAGACCAAGGTTATCAAATACTAATAAATTATCGTGGTTTTAGAGACAAATTTCAACACATATCTATTATGGATGTGTTAGAAAATCGGATCTCCAAAAATTTACTAAAGGGGCGGATTGTGTTGATTGGCCCCACAGCCGAAAGTCTCAAAGACCTATTTTATACACCTTACAGCAGTACTATATTAACAGCACCAAAACGGATGTCTGGTGTAGCGATTCATGCCAATGCCATCAGTCAAATTTTAAGCGCTACTTTAGATAATCGTTCGTTAATCAAAACATGGCGCAAACTACAAGAATGGTTATGGATTTCTGTGTGGTCACTAATTGGTGCAATCTTAAGATGGCAACAACGATATAGCAGTGGCTCTAAAAGAAAATCCTTATTACCTTTGATTAGCATTTTGCTAGCTGGTTGCTGTCTTATAGGTAGTAGTTATTTAGCTTTTATCGCAGGTTGGTGGATTCCTGTAGTTCCATCATTAATCGCATTAATTGTTTCGGCACTTGCTGTTACTGCCTATATTGCCATGACTGCGGGAGAAATTCGTAAAACTTTTGGGCGTTATCTCACCGATGAAGTCGTTGCTAATTTATTAGAAAATCCTGAAGGTTTAAAACTAGGCGGTGAACGGAAAAAAATTACTATTCTCACTTCTGATTTAAGAGGTTTTACCGCTACGGCTGAAAGATTATCTGCTGAAGAAGTAATTAAAATAATCAACTTTTATTTAGGATATATGGCAGATGTTATTACTCAGTATCATGGCACGATTGATGAGTTTATGGGTGATGGGATTTTAGTTTTATTCGGCGCTCCTATTAGTAGAGAAGATGATGCTATGAGAGCGATCGCTTGTGCTGTGGCAATGCAGCTAGCAATGGAACCAGTAAATCAGAAAATCCAACAAATGGGATTACCAAAGCTAGAAATGGGTATTGGGATTAATACAGCAGAAGTCGTAGTTGGTAATATTGGTTCGGAAAAACGGACTAAATATGGAATTATTGGTAATCAAGTTAATTTAACCTATCGGATTGAATCTTATACAGTTGGCGGTCAAATTTTTATTTCGGAATCAACTATTAAAGAGGCTGGTTCCATTATTAAACTTATTGGACATAAAGAAGTACAAGCAAAAGGAGTGAAGGAACCGATAAAAATTTATGAAGTGGGTGGGATTGCTGGGGAATACAATTTATATCTGGCTAAAGATGAAGAAGAAGTTTTCTTGGAACTTTTAGAAGCAATTCCCCTAAAATATGCAGTTTTGGATGGAAAAGATGTTAATAGTACTGTAATTGAGGGAAAGCTAGTGAAGCTGTCAGCTAAGGAGGCGCAAGTATGTTATGACTCAAAAGTAAATTCTCTGGTTTTACAGCCCTTTACTAATCTGAAACTGAACTTATTTATGCAGGGTAATGCCAAAATTAGTGAAGATATCTATGCTAAGGTCTTAGACAAAACAGCAGAACCAAATAATTTTTATATTCGCTTTACCAACCTTCCATTAGAAGTGGTAGGACAATTTAATGCTATACGCCTCCACCAAAAAACTATTGTACCTCTAACTCCAGATGAGTGATTCCAAGTTGCTGCTTACAGGTAATCAATCCCTAATCTTAGACAATCCCCAAACAGTTTGGCAAATTGAATCCGGTGCGATCGCTGTGTTTGCTATTCCCATCCAGCAAGGTATTGAAGGCGTTCGCCGTTATCTATTTGGTGTCAATCCGGGAGAAGTATTGTTTGGGGTATCAGCTGATAACCATAAAATTTTGGCGATATCGATAGAAGATACTGTGCTGTTGCAAATATCTGCACAAGAATACGAGGAATGGATAAAACAGGAGAAAGACGAGGCAGAAAGTTTGCTTAAGTTAGTACAGATTTGGGAGAAAAATATTCAAAGTTGTGTGGGCGATCGCTCTTCTATTCCAACAGTTTTTTCCCACCCTGAAAACCTTACCAACTGGAACGCCATCCAAGTTACTCTGAGCGAACTGCACGATAATTTGTGCGAAATTCTGACTCAAATAGAACAGGAAGAGTCGGCAACAAAATGGACTCAATTCCAAGCACGGGAACAACTTAACTCTCAGGCAAAAGTCAATGCTTTAGGAGAATTAGCATCAGTCCTCAAACCCAAGCAAGCTGAACTGATGCAGACAGGTACACCACTGCTGATTGCCGCAGGTGCAGTGGGAAGGGCATTAGGAATTAAGATTTTGCCACCTGTACGTTCCGAAGACATGAATCGGATTAAAGAACCATTAGAAGCGATCGCGCGTGCATCCCGGATTCGCATCCGCCGAGTATTACTCAATGACCGATGGTGGCAAAAAGATAGCGGCCCTTTATTGGCATACACTAATCAAGATAATTTTCCTGTTGCACTGCTACCAGCAGGGGTAGGAAAGTACGAAATCTTTGACCCCCAGAAGCACGTTCGCATCCCTGTCAACAAAAATACTGCCCAGCAATTAGCTCCTTTTGCCCATGTATTTTATCGTCCCGTACCCGAAAATAATGTAACTGCGTTCGACTTACTTCTATTTGCCTTCAAGGGGAAAATTCGAGAACTGGTTGTTATCTTCCTTACTGGTGTTGTTGGTGCATTGCTAGGAATGTTAACCCCCTTAGCAACCGCCATCCTCATCGATTCCGTCATTCCCGATGCAGACAGAGGGTTGTTAGTGCAAATTGGATTGGGTCTGATAGCCGCCACCTTTGGTACGATAATTTTTCAAATCGCCCAAGGTTTTGCCGGTCTGAGATTAGAAAGTAAAGCTAGTTTAGACTCCCAAGCAGCCTTATGGGATAGATTGTTTAATCTGCGGGTATCTTTCTTTCGTGAATATTCAATTGGGGATTTGCAATCTCGTGTTTCTGCGATCACTCAAATCCGTCAGAAACTCAATGACACAGTGCTACGCACTGTTTTTACTAGCTTCTTCTCTCTACTTAATCTGGGATTGTTATTTATCTACAGTTCCAGCCTAGCTTTAGTTGTAGTAGCAGTAGCGCTAGTTGCAATCATCTTCACTACGATCTCAAGTGTACTTAGTCGCCAAAAATTGCGTGCTTTAGAAGAAATAGAGGGGGAAATTTTTGGTTTTACTGTACAGATGGTTGCTGGTGTTTCCAAACTCAGAGTCAGCAATGCAGAAGACCGGGCTTTTGCCTACTGGGCAAAAAAGTATAGTCAGCAGCTAAAACTCAAGTTGAGTACAGAGGTGATTGAAGATGTCTTAGCGATATTTAACACCGCCATGCCAACTGTCAGTTCGATAATTATATTTTGGCTGGCAGTTACGTTAATTACACAAGCCCCATCTCAAAGCGAAACAGGATTATCTACAGGTACATTTCTGGCATTTAATTCCGCCTTTGCCATATTTATTGCTGGGGCAACTCAGCTGAGTAACACCATAGTCAGCATATTAGATATCAGCATTTTCTGGGAACGTGCAAAGCCCATCTTTCAGGCTCAACCAGAAATCGACCTAAGCAAAAGCGATCCGGGGCGGTTAACAGGTAAAGTAAAAGTCGATCGCGTGACGTTCCGTTACCGCGAAGATGGGCCCCTCAATTTAGATGATTTGACGATTGAAGCAGACCCAGGAGAATTGATTGCTTTGGTAGGGCCTTCTGGTAGTGGCAAATCAACGATTATTAGGCTGTTATTGGGATTTGAAACGCCAAAAGATGGCACTATTTACTATGATGGTCAGGACTTATCCGGCTTAGATACATCAGCAGTGCGTCGGCAGATTGGTGTAGTACTGCAAAATGGTCGCATCAATAGCGCCTCGATTTTTGAAAACATTTCTAGTGGCGCATTAGTGACAATGGAAGAAGCTTGGGAAGCAGTACGGATGGCTGGATTTGCCGATGATATTAAGTCAATGCCAATGGAGATGCACACAGTCATTTCGGAGGGGGGTACAAATCTCTCTGGTGGGCAACGTCAAAGGCTACTAATTGCTCGTGCTTTAGTATTAAAACCGAGAATTATAATTTTTGATGAAGCTACCAGCGCTTTAGATAATCGTACTCAAGCCATAGTTAGTACCAGCTTAGACCAGTTAGGAGTAACGCGCATAATTATCGCCCATCGCCTCAGTACCATCCGCAACGCCGACCGAATTTATGTGATTGAAGCCGGTCGAGTTGTCCAGCAAGGTAGGTTTGAAGAATTAGTGAATCAAAAGGGGTTATTTGCTAATCTGATGGCGCGACAAATGGCGTAAGCGTTCAGGGTCGAATAGGACTAAAAACTGCTATAAGCTATGTAGGATAATTGCTACAGCTTTTAAGCTATTGATCGGTAGAGGGATGGGGCAGGCGATTGTCCTTGATGTAGTGCAGCACGCTGTGCCTTCCAGAGATTGTGGAATTAGCCCGGATTTCTCACACAGACTGAGAAAAAAGGGGTCAAAAACTGCTAAAAGCTATAGAAGCTTTACGGAAATATATCGATCTAAATCTAAATAAATCAGTAATTTTCATGAAGCTTCAAAGATAAACTTTAGCTAGAATTGCCTGTAAATACGCTCAAGCTTTTATTAGATTAAGCAACTTTTTAGTTACCGATCAATTGTTTATAATCAATTATTGGTTAACATCACTTTATCTACTGATGAACAAATTGAATAACCAAATACTAAATATTCATCGGTTGCGTCTGGTTCCATATATGGCAATTGGTAGCCTAATTTTTTATTTCAATTCCAACCTAGATTTTAACTACATAATCAAAGGATATTTAGTCTTAATGGAATCTCAGCTATGTATAATCATTATTTATTTTATAACAGCAAAAATCATTAGTAAACCACAGAAATAATTAGAGAAGAAAACAATTGATTGGATTGTACGCCAATAGATATTTATTAGAGTTAATTAAGGAAGGAAATGTCATGAAGACTAAATCTACAGCTATTCTGCTTTGCTTTCTTGGCGGGTGGCTGGGAGTTCACAAATTTTATCTAGGACAAAATCTTGAAGGTGTTTTGTACTTATTGTTTTTCTGGACTTGTATCCCGTCTTTAATAGCCTTTGTTGAGTTCTTTGTACTAGTTCTCATGTCAGATACCGAATTCAATATAAAGTATAATCAAAGTATCGCAAGCGCAAGTGGGCCAATATCTGCTAAAGATGCAACTAGTGCGCTAGCTGATTTGAAAAATCTTTTTGATTCTGGTGTAATTACCGCAGAAGAGTATGAAGAAAAGCGGCAAAATCTTCTGAAATCTTTGTAAATCTAAATCATTGGTTGATTTCCTGTGTCACAATCTAAATCTTGGTTTCAACAAACTCCTGTTTGGGTGTGGTTATCATTAATTCCGACATTTGGGGGATTTGCTATTGCCTATGCAGGTTATAAATCCAAGACTAATACTTGGATTGTATTAGGGATTAGTACCTCTATTTTAGCTTTAGCTTTATCTGCAAATAGTCTAGCCGTTGTGATTTGGATGGCTCAGATTGGCATTGCTTTGTACCTCAAAAAAGCTTTCTTAGTCAAAATTTATCCGAAGAATTTACCAATTCCTGAAGAACAAGGGTTAGCAAACTTAGTTGCCAGTACTCGTGATAAAATAGATATTAATGAATGCTCTAAAAATGAATTAGTTAACTATTTAGGGCTGCCCATAGTTTATGCAAATAACATTGAATCACTGATGAATGAGGGATATGTTTTCACTCATGTTGAAGAATTAATAGAAGTAGCTGGAATTCCAGAAAAGCAGGTAGCTAGGATTACACCGCTAATTACTTTTAGCTATAACTATAAAAAAGAAGCTGAGTATTCTTGGAAACGATTAAACACATATTCAACTCCAGAATTAATTACTTGTGGACTGGATGGAGCGATCGCAGAACAAATCGTTGCAGAAAGGCAACAACGAGGTGAGTATAAATCCTTAATTGATGTCAAACAGCGCACTGGATTACCGTTTGCTACTTATCGTCACATAGCTTAGATATCGTCAGGGCAATAAATTAATAATTAATTATCACTTCCTCCTCTCTAACCTTTTTCCACGGGAGTTTGACTGTAAATCGACTACCTTTGCCTAACTGACTTTCGGCGTGGACAGTCCCACCGTGCAACTCGACAATTTTTTGCACCATCACTAATCCTAAACCAGTGCCTGCGGAACGACGGGTAGAAGCATTTTCAACTTGCACGAAAGGTTGAAATAACTGAAAAAGGTCATCGGAAAGCATACCAATACCTGTATCTACCACGCTAAAAAAGATATACTCATTTGTAGAAGTTGGCTGAACTTCAATCCAAACTTTTCCTCCGTCGTGAGTAAATTTGACAGCATTACTCAACAGGTTGATAAATACTTGACGAATGCGACGCTCATCAACTTCGATAGGTTCGAGTTCTTCAGGGATTTGTACGCTCAGTTGGATATTTTTTTGTAGCGCTAAATTTTTAACAAAACTAAGACTAGAGTCACATAATCCTGGAATCGAAGTAGCAGCTAGTTGTAGTTGTATCTTGCTAGATTCAATGTCGGTAAGCTCAAGGATTTGGTTAATCAATTCTAGTAAATTCTTACCGCTAGATTCGAGGGTATTTATAAACTGGCGTTGTTCTTCGGTGAGAGTCCCGTACACTTCATTTTGGAGTGCTTCTGCAATCTCAAGAATAGAGCTTAAAGGAGTTCTCAATTCATGACTCATATTTCCTAAAAAGGTTTTTTTAGCACGATTTGCGACTTCGGCAGCTTCTTTAGCCTCACGCAGGGCGGATTCTGCACTTTTGCGATCGCACACTTCTAATGTCAACGCGACAAATTCCGCGATTGAGCTAACAAAGTTTTGCTCGCTCAGTTCCCATATCCGAGGAATATCAATCTGTTCGTACAATACCGTTCCCACCACTTCGCCCCCAACCCAAATGGAGGTATTAATTAGGGATACAATATTCTTCGGTTCTAGCTGTTCATCCCATAATTCTTGTATCCGTAAATCGGTGCGAGTATCGGTGACAGCGATGATTCGGGCAGATGTCAGAGATTTAAAATAGATGGGATAATCTGCACGGTTGCGTTCTAAACCTACCGAATGTTTCTGATTGCTACGTTCGTAAAGACTTATACATTGTAGTTTAGTGCGATCGCTATTGAATAACCATACACTTACTTGCTCTACTTCTAAAGCATTCGCGGCTTTCTCGGTGATTATTTTAAATGCCGTTTCCAGCTTTCCTTTTGAAATCGCACTGTGATTTGCCAGTTCCGCCAACGCTTGATTATGCTGAACTAGCTTTTGCTCACTGTTAATATTTTTTTGAATCTCTTGCTGCAATTCTTGAGTTCGCTGCTTAACTTGCAATTCTAACTCTTCATTTTTAGTAATCTGTGCAGTAAAGATTTTACGTAACTGCTGCATCATCTCGTTAAAAGATTCACCTAGCACCTCTACTTCTTTAATGCCTTGGATCGCCATTGAGTCTTCGCTGTTGGTGAAATTGGCTAAATCTTTTGTCGCCATGCTGAAGTAAATAATTGGCTGAGTTATCCAACGGGCGGCGATAATTCCTAGTAAAGTGGCTAATCCTAATGCTCCCAGACAGAGAAAAATTGTAGTTTGAGTGTTGCGATCGATTTGTCCCATAAAGTCTGCTTCTGGGACAGCTACTACAATCAACCAGTTGATATTTGGTTCGCTTTGTAACGGTCTAATTTCTAAAAATTGTCGTTTGCCGTCAAAAGAGAAATCTAGTTGCTGTAAACTCTGAATTTGGTCAAAGTTACTAAATTTAGTTTCTAAATATTTAGCGCTGGCTTGAGTAAAAGCATTCCCGCTTTGGGAAGCTGCCAACCGAATCGGTTTACCATTTTGTAAGCGGAATGGTTCTTCCGTTGTGGAACTTGCGACTAATAGCCCCGATCGCTCGATAATAAAAACTTGCCCAGACTTGCCAACTTTAATATTTTGGAGCAAATCCCCAATTTGTGATACATGAGTTAGAGTGCTGTTGACTCCGAGTAACTCACCTTGAGAGTCATATATAGGTTGAGATGCACTAATTAGCAGCGTTGGTTCGGTGATGGAAGTAAAAATCGGACTAAAGCTGAATTTTTTGGCAGTAACTGCTGCTTGATAACTAGGACGCGATCGCGCATCATAGTTTTTGATTACCTCTGGTAGTTGGGTACGTTGACCAAGAGAGTCAATTTTGTAGGTGTAAAGGTCGGAACCAGTTGACTTATCGGCTTTTCTGAGTAAATATTGGCGATCGTTGAGCTTTTCTACCCCTAAGTGTTCTTGCTGTTCGTTACTTGCCGTTAAAACAACAGCATCAGGAAAAATCTCTAACTGCTTGATTAAATATGACTCCCAAGTTGCCAGATTTTCCATCTTCAGCAACCCGATATCAATGATATTTTGATTACCGCGCAGTACTTGACGCGGGGTTGAGAGATAAGCCTGTAAATTTTGCTCTACTCGATTAGCGACTTCATAACGTAATTCGCTAGCTACCTCATTGACAGCCATTTGCCCATTGCGGATTGATAAGTATGCAGTCAATCCCACAGCTAGGAAGATTTGCAGCACAAACAACGCTACGAGAATGCGACGTAGAGGTACGCCTTTAAACAGAGGAAAAACACCACTTTGCCCAGTATTTTTGTTCATAAGCCCACTCTTCCTTCCTATCCTGTAGTAGTGAGTACAACACCTCGACTTCTCTGGCCTACGGGCTTATGCATAGTTTGTACTCGGTCAGATCAAGTGCCAATATACCACTTCTGGTAAAAGAACAAAACTTTAACCTGTGATTTTCACTGCAATGTGAATTTCATCGAATGAACATTTTCCAGCCTAACCGAGAGGTTGTCTGAAAAGTGTTTCGCTGTGATTTTAGGCATTCATGGATTTCTCCTAATCCCCTTTAAAAGGACTGGCCATTACCCAGATTTTTATAGAGAAACTTGAACTTTTGTTCAAGACAGGGAAAGGTTTTTTTACAGAGAGGCTGCTGCTGCATTGATTTTTTCGCAGATATCTACCCAAGCTTTATCTCGTTTTCCTGCCCCAATGGTGTTTAATGGGCGATCGGGAACGTGTGTTGCTTGATATCGTTCAATTGCTGTTACTTTGTAGTTGCTAGCACGCAAAGGTATCCAGAGAATTTTGACTCCCTCGGCTTTCGCTGCTTCTAACAGAGGTGGTAACTCATTTTGACTAATAAAGCTTGAGGCTAGGAAGTCTGGACTTACCAGCAACACTGCTACTTTTGCAGCTGCCAAAGCCACTTGGATTTCATTTCGCCAGATAGCACCAGGCTTGATTTGGGTATCATCCCACAGTTTGAGATTTTGTTCTCTAATTAATGGTTCTAGATGAATTTTGAGGTCATCAAACCACTTTTTATCTTTGTGACTATAGCTAATGAAAACTAGATTTCTCGTTACGGGTTCAGACATGGGTATTTCCAAATTTGGTGAAGTAGGTAAAACATCGTCAATCAGTCTGCGGACATCTACCATACGAAAAGTTTTCTGACACTGGATTTGGTCATTACGCGCATCCAGGGAGTTATACAATATGTATCGCTCGTAAAAATGAGGAGTTTGACTATCCTTACACTTTTCACAGTTGCAGGGAACAAGTGTTTTATATTTCAGGCGTTCGTAAGACTTATGAATTTTGTCCAGTTCATGAATGATACGTATTAGCAGGTCTTTCTTGCGGTTTCCTGCTACGCGGACTTTAATTTCTCGTTGATTGTAGTTTTCAATCACTTCCGCGCGGGTTTGGTCTTCACTGAGAACAACGCCTGTTTTCCAAACGAGGATTTGTTGTTCAATTAATGAATGCATTTCGACAATAAAACGAGTAAGAATACCTTTCGGCATGAAATCATAGGTGTAGCGCAGAATCAGATTGTTAGATTCATCCCAATTGAAATCAGGCTGATTGGTAGAGAGTAATTGAGGTGCAATATAAGTACCCGGACGACTAGGAATTTCGTAACAAAGTTTAAATTTTATCATTAGCTGCAACAGTTCTGGTCGCATATCTGCATATTTATCTTCAAGCCAAATGTTTTTTAAATCATTACGGTCAAATTTACCGGATTTTTCAATGATTTGTGGATTGTCTAACACTTTGTAAACGGCATCTGTCCCCCAAGTTGGCTTGAGAATGACAGTTTTTCTTAGCAAGTCATCGTCTTGAAAGTGTAGGCATACACCTAAATCATGCAGATAGCCACTAAGTTGAAGTTTATCCTCCTGTTTAGTAAAACCATGTTGCTGACAGATGTTAAAATATTCTTCCAAACTAATACATTCATGCAGGTTATGTTCTAAAGCTTCCCGCACTTTAACCCAGGTTTTAGGGAGTTCTATACCTACATGAGGTAGGCTACTAATAAAGTGCTGAACTTTATCTAATATTTCTGGTATACCGCGATTAGTGGCAAAGTTTGTAGAAAGTGTTTCTTTAAAATTGATGAATTCCTTTCGTAAATCCTTCTCATTTATTTCCCGTTTGCGCTCATGCTTTTCATTTTTGATAATGAGTAAAGGACTATCATCGCTCAACAATTTAACCACATTTAGCCAGTAGTAAAAATCTGTGTCTTCTTTGCGAGTATCAGCAACCACGGCATAAAGAGAGCGTTTGGTGAGAAAAAATTGGTGGGTAGCATGATAAATCTCTTGACCACCAAAGTCCCAAATGTTGACCTGAAATTCTTTGTGATTGTCAAGCAAGAATTTCCATTGAATAACATCAATGCCTTGGGTGGAAATTTCATCGTGCTGTAAAGTATATTTCTGGTCTTGAATTTTTTTGGCTAGTGTAGTTTTGCCTGCACCACCTTCTCCCACAATGAGTAATTTGGCTTCGTAGAGGCGATCGGTTTCTTGTTCTAGCTGTTGCCTGTAGAAGTTCAGAATTTCTGCGACCCTTTTCGTTCGGATTTCTGGTGGAAGTGTTTCTAGGGTATTGCTGGATAATTCAAACACGCTGAGGTTGGTGAGTTGACCAATTTCTGCTGGCAATGTTGTCAGTTGATTATTGCTGAGGTTAAGTTTGTAAAGATTGGTGAGTTGACCAATTTCTGCTGGCAACGTTGTCAGTTGATTCAAGTTTAGGTAAAGCTGATACAGATTAGTGAGTTGACCAATTTCTGCTGGCAGCATGGTCAGTTGATTATTGCTGAGGTTAAGTTTGCAAAGATTGGTGAGTTGACCAATCTCTGCTGGCAATGTTGTCAGTTGATTCGAGTTTAGGTAAAGCTGATACAGATTAGTGAGTTGACCAATTTCTGCTGGCAGCATGGTCAGTTGATTGGAATTGAGGTCAAGCTGATAAAGATTGGTGAGTTGACCAATTCCTTTAGGCAACGTTATCAATTGATTCGAGTTTAGGTAAAGCTCCCTAAGATTAGAGAGTTGACCAATCCCTGTAGGCAAAGTTATCAGTTGATTTGAGTTTAGGTAAAGCTCCCTAAGGTTCGAGAGTTGATCTAACTCTGCTGGCAAAGTTATCAGTTGATTGAACTGAAGGTTAAGCTGGCTGAGATTAGAGAGTTGACCTATCTCTGCTGGCAGCGTTATCAGTTGATTGAATTGGAGGTAAAGCTCCCTAAGGTTGGAGAGTTGACCTATCTCTGCTGGCAGCATTGTCAGTTGATTCGAGTTTAGGTAAAGTTCCCTAAGGTTGGAAAGTTGACCTATCTCTGTTGGTAGCGTTGTCAGTTGATTTGAATTGAGATCGAGCTTCCTAAGATTGCAAAATTGACTAATCTCTACTGGCAGCATTATTCGTGGATTGGAATTGAGGTCAAGCTCCGTAAGGTTGGAGAGTTGACCTATCTCTGCTGGTAGAGTCTTCAGTAGTCGATTCAATCCGAGGTTAAGCACATTAAGGTTTGAGAGTTGACCTATCTGTTGTGGTAGGGTTTCTAGTTGATTGGAGTTGAGGTAAAGCTCCCTAAGATTTGAGAGTTGACCTATCTGTTGTGGTAGGGTCTTCAGTTGATTGGAGTTGAGGTAAAGCTCCCTAAGATTTGAGAGTTGACCTATCTGTTGTGGTAGGGTCTTCAGTTGATTGGAACTGAGGTAAAGCTCTCTAAGATTTGAGAGTTGACCTATCTGTTGTGGTACGATCTTCAGTTGATTGGAACTGAGATCAAGCACAGTGAGGTTGGAAAGTTGACCAATTTCTACTGGCAGCATTGTCAGTTGATTCGACTGAAGGTAAAGCTGACTAAGGTTGGAGAGTTGACCTATCTCTGCTGGCAGCTTTATTAAACCTTTGTCAGAAAGGTCTAATATTGTCGCTTTGTCTCTGGCAGCTTCTTCAAGAATTTGCAGAAGTTCTTCGTTGGTCATAGGTAGAGTTTTCACCAAGGCTATCTATGTCTCTTGACTTGCCATTGTGCGTTTTGGCAGCAGAGAGATTGAGCTGATTAATTACTAATTTAGCGTGTATCAAGACTTGCATTGACGCACTTTGCGCCTCTACGCTCGACCTCAAAACCCCACCATTCCACCTTTGAACACCAATTGTCGAGCAAAAAGAGCGATCGCTCCACCTTTGAACACCAATTGTCGAGCAAAAAGGGCGATCGCTCCACCTCTGAACACCAATTGTCGAGTAAAAAGTGCGATCGCTCCACCTCTGAACACCAACTGTCGAGTAAAAAGTGCGATCGCTCCACCTCTGAACACCAACTGTCGAGCAAAAAGGGCGATCGCTCCACCTCTGAACATGAATTGTCGAGTAAAAAGGGCGTAGGCATAGCCCGTCGTAGACATCGCTCCACCTTTGAACATGAATTGTATAGCCGCGATTTCTAACCACCAGGTATATTTGCTTCAAGATAACAGGTGCGATCGCAGCAAAATATCTAACTTTTTGTATTTGATTTTAATATTGTTGTGCGATCCTATGTAACTTGATGGCTATAGCTTTCCATATTGCCCAGCTTCTATGCCAGATTCCTGTGTATAAATATGCCAGAAACTAAATCAACACCTCATACACATACAAATACATCAACCAAAGCTGATACCTTACCCGCATCTGCGATCGCCTCTTCTAATCCTCAAGAAATCTACGATGTTGTAGTGGTTGGCGCTGGGCCTGTTGGGTTAGCAACTGCCATTGGCTTACGTAAACGTGGAATTGAAAATATCCTTGTCATCGATCAAACTCGCGCCTTTCGTCAAATTGGGCAAACAGTGGATCTTCTCCCCAATGGATTACAAGCTCTTAAATATTTAGATCCTAACGCTTACGAAGAAGTCAAAAAAACTGGACTTGGTTTATTGAATCCCAAGCAGTCTAATGACCAGAAAACTGTCGAACCTACCGAAGATAATCAACCTCCAAAAACTTCACCAAAATGGATTTACAAAAACTTAAAAGGACAAATAATTAGCTCAACTTCGCTTAGTTTCGATGACTGGCTTCAAGATTATGGCGAGGGTCGAGTATCAATTTCTTGGTACAATTTGCAGACAACCCTCAGACAGCTACTTCCAGAAGACCGAGTTAAAGCTAATCACCGTTGTATTAATGTTGTGAATGAGCCGGAAAAAGGTTGTGTCCGCATAGATTGTGTAGGTAATACCCAAATAGAAACCAACCCTTATGCCTATTGGACAGATGGGCAGAAACATAACGATCCGCAGCCCCAAAACTCAGATATTCCTCCCCAAGAATTAGCAACAAAATCCATTAGAGCTAAACTAATTGTTGCCGCAGACGGGATTAATTCTACAGTTCGTAGGCTGCTTTACACAGATACGCAACATCATGATTTTGCCCGACCTGAATACTCTGGGTTTGCAGCTATATTGTGTAGGGAAATAGCTGAAGTACCAAAGGAACTATGGACAAAACTAAAAGAATATTTTTTTCAAGACTCACCACTTGTAACAATTACTAATGATGAGGTATCTGGAAATTCTGTTTGTATAAATAACATCAGAATAATTTTATATTACAGACCAAGTGGTGAGGTAGGGTACATAATACATCTTGCTTTGCCTTTAGACTCGTTGCAAGGAAAGTCAGAAAGTTCTTTAATTGACTTAGCTTTGCATGAGTTGGAAAAAGCAGGTTTTCCCGATCCGCTCAAGCCATTAGTAAGTCTGTCTCCTCCTGCCAAAATGCAGCAGCGTCCATACTATATTCACCACGCCAGCATTTCAGATTCTCTACAAGTTTCTAACCCAACTAACCTCAATATAGAAGCTAATCCTGGCACAATTCCACCAGCCTGGAGTGTAGGGCGAATCGTCTTAGTTGGCGATGCCGCACATGGAATGCCTCCCTTCATGGCTCAAGGAGCTAATCAAGGATTGGAAGATGCATTAGTAGTTACAACACTCATCGCTAAAATTGCTGAGGAGAAGAACTGGGACAATCTGCAAGCTATAGCCAAAGCCTTCGAGAAATACGAACATCTTCGTCGTCCATTGATGGCATACGTCCAAGAAGCAACATTAAAGCGATCGCCCCACTCGTCAGACAAACAGTGCCAGGAGTTCAATCAACAGTTGTATCGCCGCAATTTCGACCAAATAATAGAGGCACTGTAGTTAAACCGTCTGTGAAAATTTTGATTACAATGCAGATGTCCACTAGGCGGCGTGCTGTCTATCCACGTAAATCCAGAAGATAATCGATGAGTAATCAACTACAAGACTACAATCCTAGCGGCGTAGGTGAAATAAATGGCAACTTCTTAGGTTTGCCCTGCGATTATGAATCTGCAAACCTGATTGTCTTTGGTGTGCCGTGGGAAGTCACTGTTTCCTATGGTGCAGGCACTGCTAACGGCCCCCAGCGAATCCTCGATGCTTCGACTCAACTAGATTTATTCGATTTTGATAACCCTAATGGTTGGAAGCAGGGAATTTTCATGGTGGAAATTCCCCAAGATATTTTAGAGAAAAATACATATTATCGCGCCTTGGCAGCAAAAATTATTGAGCGATTAGCCCAAGGTAAAGAACTCTCAGATCCACCAGATTTAACACCTGTCCTTACAGAAATTAATCAGGCTGGGCAACAGGTTAATCAATGGCTGTTTGAAAATTGTCAAGAAGCAATTAACAAGGGTAAGCAAGTCGCAGTCATTGGTGGAGATCACAGTTCGCCTTTAGGTTATTTCCAAGCATTAGCGGCTAACTACGCCAACTATGGCATTTTGCACATTGATGCCCACGCAGATTTACGCGATGCTTATGAGGGATTTGAGTTTTCCCATGCGTCGATTATGTTTAATGCGATGAAAATACCGCAAATTTCCAAGCTAGTGCAAGTGGGTTTGCGCGATATAAGTCATGATGAAGTGCAAATGATAAACCAATCTAGCGATCGCATTATTGCATATTACGACCCAGCCATTAAACAAAAGCTTTACTCTGGAACAACTTGGCTTGATTTATGCCGAGAAATTATCAGTCATTTACCTGAGTTTGTTTATATTAGCTTTGATGTCGATGGTTTAGATCCCAAACTTTGTCCCAGTACAGGTACTCCTGTTCCAGGTGGGCTGGAATTAGAACAAACATTTTGTCTATTTCGGGAATTAGTCAATAGTGGGAGAAAAATTATTGGCTTTGATATTTGTGAAGTCGGTGATGCTGAATGGGATGGTAATGTTGGAGCGCGGGTAGTTTACAAGCTAGCAAATTTGATGGATTTATCTCAGCCAAAAATATAAACGATACAATTTTGGCAGAGTGGCAATAATACTGAATTCAAGCCGATGACAACAGCAACTCCTTGATCTCTCACCCTCGAAGAATTCCTAAAACTACCAGAAACCGGAATCAAAGTCCCCCAATTTATCGGGGGATTTAGGGGGATCTAGAACGTTTTGATACCTATAATATAGCGGTTATCGATTGGATGAGAACACCAAAGTCCTTGCTGTCAAATCATTTCAGCAAAGTTTTTGTATCTCACTGAACTGCACACCGCTATAAGACTTTTCAAACAGCTTCTGAATTGTTCTTCAATCAGATTATATTTTTCTTACAGCACTTTCGGCGGCTATGAGGTACATCATCAAAGCTGAAAGCTATGATAGGAAAGGGGCAAGAGGAAAACTGTATTGCATAATAGCCGGAAGCGCTGTATTCCCCCTGATTCCTACCCCCAGCAAGAACTGCGGTCTTCATGATAAGTCCTTAAACGGACATGATAAGCTGTCGCGCCTACAAGTTGCCTCATCATCTTTTAGGTAAAACCTGTAAACCCTCTCCTCTGCCCCTCTGCTCCCCTGCTGTCTCAATGTGCAAATTAAAAACACAACAGCTTATAACGAGGCGACATCTTCGATTTACATGTCTATCAAACGGATGAGTTAATTTTAATGAAGAGAGATTTTTGCATATTGGGCTGATACCATTTCACGACTCTACACCCGCCCCAAAGTAGCTTGCAAGGGAAAATAATTGCTAGGCGACTTATTGGAGGCGACGATAAACCATTAGCCAGTCAAGTTTTATCGCACTTCCCAATGTTTGTTGCTAAACTAATACTGAGTATTTTTTATAACTTTATATTAAAAAATAATTACTTAACCAAGGAGAGATGCGAAAATCTATGAAAATACAGTGTAATTAGATTGCTAATTCTTTACTTGCTTCCTTTTGCCTGCATTATCTTTTGCTCACATGATTTTGATGCTACCTTTACATTATTCCTTAATTATTAAGTGTGGGATAATACACAATATGCTTCTTCCTTAGATAATCCGTAGACTGTTATTAGTATTAAAGTAACAACTTTATCCAAATTACCCGTCTAACACTTTTGAGTAAAAAATCATAGGGTAGAATAACTGAATATTGCTCAGATATTTTTAAAATTAAAAGCAGGATTTTTTAATGATCGGCTTAAGTAATTCGGAAAACGGCACAGTTAGCAGCATAGCAGCCACCAAAAGGCTGGCAAGGGCGGTGATGGTTTCTGGTGGCGAGTTCTCGCTGATATTAGCTTGTTGTAACTGTGTTGAAAGGCAGCAGCAAGTGCTGAATCTGTTAACAGAATTTTCATCAGCAGATATCCACGAAATCCTGCTCTCACCTGCGTCTGACACTTTGTATACAGCAATTACAACTGCGATTGGTGCTACTCAACCCGAAGCTTTGATGGTACGGGGTTTAGAATCTGTAGTGGAAATTAACCAACTAATCATCAGTACCAATATTATGCGAGATGAGTTTCGGAAACAGTTTCAGTTCCCGTTGGTGTTGTGGGTGAATGATGAAATTCTACGCAAGCTTGTCTGGCTGGCACCAGATTTCAAAGACTGGGCAGCTAGTACCATTAGATTTGATGTACCTCACAATCAGTTAGTTGAAGCCGAACAACAAGCCATCAGCGCCTAATATTGCCTGAGCTTACTTGCAAAATTTTGTATCCGCTAGGTAGAGCCGAGTCAAACCTTAGCTTTAAAATTACTTTTATTGAACCTCTGCTTACCCAGGTGAGGCAAACAGCATTGCCAGGTGTCCTCGCAAGCTATTTTTTAAAAGAGGGGTATGTATATATTCTCTTGGCTAAAAAAATCCTCATTTTATGAAGCCTGAGCTTCTAAGTTATTACTCTATTGCCATAAAACTATAGGGAGTTTTGATTGAGTGCATTTTCATCGATAATTTGTATAAGGAACAAACAATCAGTACATCAGCGTCTGTCTTTATATGTGTTTCAGAAGACATACACTAAATTAATTCCAACTGCTGAAGTTCGGAATTATGTATTTTATTGTCTATTAGTGTCTGGATATTATTTTTGATCTCTATAACTCTTGATTAACACCGCTATATTACTATGAAGCTCATGCTGAAAGACTACTTTAACACTAACCAAGCGCGAATTTTCACTGCTTTGATTTTGACTGGAATTTTGTCTGTTACTAGCGGTTTAACACTTATCAAAGATGCTAAAGGCGCTTCTGTAAACTTATCGCTAGAAACAAGTAGTGAAGTTCTCAAAGACAATATTAAATCAAACCGCTTGCCACGTCCAGTAGCTAACGCTGTACTACAAGATTTAGCCCGCAGACAGGGAATTTCAGCCAGAGAACTGCAAATTATTGATTATAATCAACAGACTTGGCGCAATGGTTGTTTGGAACTGCCTCAAGCTGATGAATTCTGTACCCAAGCGTTAATTCCTGGTTGGCTGATTGTGGTATCTAATGGCGAACAAAACTGGATTTATCATACCAATCAGACAGGTTCCACAGTCAGGCTGAATCAAAAGGCTAGCGAAGTTACACTGTCCCCTGTGCAAATTCCAGCCAGCGAGTTACCACCACCATTAGATAGAGATGTAGTATTTCGGCAAATTTCTAGTGGTGGCTTTGCTGGTAGAACTTACGAGACTGTTTTACTCAAAGATGGGCGATTAATTCGCGTGCGGATTGGTGATGCAAATGATTCTGAACGTAGTGTTCGCCGCGTTTCTATACAACAGGTACAACAATTTCGGAGATTTTTAGAACGTTCTAAATTTAGTAAATTTCAAAATCTGAGTTACCCAGCCCCTAGTGGTGCTGCTGACTATATTACCTTCACTCTTACCAGCCCAGAGGGTACGGTTCAGTACAACGATATTTCTAAAGATAACCTGCCAAAGAATTTACAGACAGTAGTCAAAGCCTGGAATCATCTTGCAACCAGTGCCCAATAATAAAAAGAATTCAGAATTAGGTTGATGGGATTAGATGGCGATTGTTTTAGCGCTTACAATCGAAGCGATCGCTATTCATGCTGATTGTTCGTGATTTAATGATGTCTGTAACCAAATGATGAAAAGGTTTATAAAGTGGTGTGTTGAGTTTTCTTCTTGGTGGAATATTGGCCAAAGCAGAAAGTCCGGGTTGTTTGCCGTTATAGTTATCTTGAGTGTGGTAGCTACGGTGATGCTATCGTTCCCCTTGAACGCTCAAATTAGTCTGCCGCGAACTACATCTGAGTTAAGGGGAGTGTGGTTAACAAATATTGATAGTGATGTGTTATTCGAGCGCGATCGCCTCAAGGGATCTTTGCAACGCCTTGATGAACTCAATTTTAACACTATATATCCGGCGGTTTGGAATTGGGGATATACATTGTATCCTAGCAAAGTTGCCCAAAAAGTTATCGGGCGATCGCTCGATCCCACGCCTGGATTGCAAGAACGAGATATCCTCAAAGAAATTGTCGATGTGGGACATCAAAAAGGGTTAACAGTGATTCCCTGGTTTGAATTTGGCTTTATGGCACCAGCCGATTCTCTATTAGCTAAAAATCGTCCCCAATGGCTCACTAGCCGCAGCGATGGAACTCGCATTGTCAAAGAAGGAAAGGATAATCGCGTTTGGCTAAATCCCTTTCGCCCTGAAGTCCAAGAATTTATTCAAGATTTAATCGTTGAAATTGTCAGAAACTACAATATTGACGGCATTCAATTTGATGACCATTTTGGCTTACCATCAGAATTAGGATACGATGCTTATACAGTTGCACTTTACAAAAAAGAACATCAGGGAAAAGCTCCTTCTAAAAACTTTAAAGATCCAGAATGGGTGCGCTGGAGAGCTAACAAAATTACCGACTTTATGAAACGGGTATTTACAAGCATCAAAGCGACTAAAAAAAATTGCCTAGTTTCGGTTGCTCCTAATCCTCAACGTTTTTCTTATGATTTCTTTTTAGCAGACTGGCAGAAGTGGGAACGGCTGGGAATTGTTGAAGACTTAGTTTTGCAGATATATCGGGATGACTTGAATGTTTTTATCAGCGAATTAGAGTACCCAGAAGTGAAAGCGGCAAAGAGCCATATTCCAGTGAGTGTAGGCATTTTGGCTGGGTTGAAAAACCGATCTTTGCCAATGCAGCAGATTCAGACACAAGTGCAAAAAGTACGCGATCGCAATTTTGCTGGAGTCTCTTTCTTTTTCTATGAATCCCTCTGGAATATGGGCAAAGAAAAGCCTCAAGAGCGTCAGAATAGTTTCCAGAGAATTTTCCCCACACGCGTAGCTTACCCGAATTTGCTAGCCGGTTGGAAACCGTTCAGTTGACTTTCTTAACAAGCTGTCGGTGAACACATCACTTAATTATAGTGAAGATTCACCGACAATCACTTAAGAATCTGTCTTGGAAGGTACTAAACTTTTTTACTAAAAAAGCAACTAGTTGGAGAATACCTGTGTTTTTTCATTTGCAGAGTTAGTTAAATTGGTAATACTTGCGTTGTGTTGGGAGGGCATTTTACTACACTGTTTATATATTCTGGTTTAGAGGGTACACGCCCATAACGTTCTTTGTTTTGACAGACAATACTTATCATTTTAAGTTGCTTGTCCCCATTCATGCGAACAGCAAAAACCGCTCCAACATACCACCTAATTTCAAAGCCAAACATACCACCACAGTCGCCTTGAACGGCATAGCTATAAACAGCATCAATAGTTGTCTGAGAGAAAACTTTAGTATCTGTCTCAGTATAGTAACGATAACATCTTTGTGTTCCAAAAATTGGTGGATATGAGCCATACCTAGTTGCTAGTTCGTCAGGAGGTTTAAAAAAACTTTTGTGCTTTAAGAAGTAGTTATTTTGAGTCTTAACTTTAGATATAACATTTTTTTCTGCTTCTTTCTCCAGTCTTGATAGTAGTTTTTCCTGCACCTTGTTTTCATCTTCCTTCTCACACCCACCAATAAGTAAATTTAGAGAAATAATACTAAAAAATAATAATTTTAGAGAAAGATAAATAAATTGATTACTAGAATTACAAATCAGGTTTAATTTTTCTAAGTATCGCATGTCCTTCACTCCTAACTCCTGCACAGACGCGATTAATCGCGTCTGTATTCCTAATTCAGCACTATCCTATTCCCAAACGCCCAGCCAAGCCGGGAGTTAGGGGTAGAAGTGTGGTAATCATCAAGAATAGAGCCAAAAGCCCCAAAGCGGCTCTAGCATCATCAGGTTCAGTAATTTCATTCAAGCTGGGACGTTCTTGATCCCGTTGCAAAAAGAAAATCACGATCGCCCAGTACATAGCAATCATATTACCGAGAGACACTAGCGCCAGTAAAATTAAAGTTGCGATCGTTGCCCGTCCTGCGGTTTTGCGTCCATAAATCGCCTGAACAATCCGCCCACCATCTAGTTGTCCTGCGGGCATTAAGTTCAAAGCGGTAATTACTAACCCCAGCCAACCAATCACGACTAGGGGATGAACGCTTACTAGGGGTGACTGCAACGCCGAACCAAGGACAACTCGCGCCAAACTTCCCACCAAAATCGACCCTTGGAAAAACTGATTGGGCAATTGAAATAAACTACCTGGATGAGAAAGCAGCAAGCCCGTCACCAGCATTACCAAAGAGACAATACCACCTGCGGCTGGCCCGGCTAAGGCGATATCAAATAATACCTTGCGATTGGGCAACAAAGATTCAAAGCGGGTAATTGCACCAAAAGAGCCAATTTGCACTGCGGGTAGAAAGAAGGGCCAGCTAAGGCGAATTTGGTGACGCTGGGCAAGTAACCAATGACCAATTTCGTGAGCTACTAAAATCGCAAATATCCCAGCGCCTATGGGCAAAGCTTCTTGAAACCGCCCTGGATTACCAAAAAAATCAAAATTCAGCAGTAATCCCGCAGCTTCTAAATTAGTAGCAATAGTTGCTATCAACAGAATACCTGCAAAAGCTTTTTGCGATAACAACATCGGCCGGGGATCGTTGCGGCTGGGCAGGACAATAACCACAGGTCTACCGTCTGTGTTTTCCACTAAAAACAGACGATAGCGATCGCCTAGACGTTGCTGTAAACTTGCAGTTAGACGGTTGTGAGTCTCTTCTGGTTCTCCCCGCAAATTGCCTTTGAAAATGGCTCCATCTTGGTAAGCAATGGTTTCTGTGGCAAAAAACGTATCGATACCAAAGATACCTTTAATTGCATTCAAGTCCTCTTCCGGTATTGGTGGAATTTCCGCTTTCAGTTCTGCGACTGCTAACTGTGGGGAATTTGCTTCCAGTGAAGAAGCAGCAGCGAGTCTTTCGGTTGCACGTTGCTTGAGGATGGCATCTTGCCCAGCTGCGCGTAACTGTCTGCCCAAGTAGACGTATAATCCGGCGGAAGTCACTACTAAGAACAATATACCCGCTATATTGATGTAAATCCCTGCGGCAAACAATCCAAAAAACAGGAGCCAGGGAGTCATCAACACCACCGACTGTAACCAGGCTAAGATTCCCAGCTTACCAAAAGGTCTAGCACGATAAAAGCCCCAGCCCAAAATGCCTAAAGCTACCAGTAGGATTGCCGCCAGGATAGAAGTTTCTGATAAAGTAAACATCTCCAAACCTTTGCTATTGAGACTAAGCCAGAACAAGTCCGGTATTGCAGATACACTTATTAATGTATAACGCCGCCTGTAATCTGCTCAAATTATCCAGCTTTGCGTGGGCGTAATCCAACCCAGATATTGCACTTTTGGTAGAGTACAAAATTCTAACAGTCATCTTTGTGCGAATTTGTCTGATTTAATCTGCCTCCGATTCAATGTCCTCATCTGCGATCGCAAAATCACTGATATAGTCCCGTACAACACGCTCAAAAAATAGGGGAGCAGGCAAACCTGTCCAATCGCTATAGTCACCAAAGCCTTGAAGAAGAATTCAGAAGCCAGAATTCAGGAGTCAGAATCAATGAGTGGGAGATTCAGACTCATGGTACTGGGAACTTGTTCACAATAGGACAAAATCAAATAAATGATGCGCCATTTCCAATTTAGAACAAGGTGCGATCGCTATCTGATTTCCCTTGCTATCTAAAAATATCGCTTGATTGCGATCGCTCCCAAAACCACTATCAGGCTGATCGATGGGATTGGCAACAATAGCATCTAGTTTTTTACTCTGCAACTTTTCTAATGCAGGCTTGATAATATCTCCAGATTGTGCTGCAAAACCAATTAATATCTGATGCGGCTGTTTGAGTTGTGCTAATTGGGCGACTATATCCGGTACTGGTTCCAAGGGTAAGGCTTGGGGAAGCGATCGCTTGGGCAATTTTTCTGTACTATAATATTTTGGCTTCACATCTGCCACGGCTGCTGACATGACGATTACATCAGCGTTGGGTAAACATTCTACCATGACGTGCTGCATTTGCTCGGCACTAACAACAGAAATCGCTTGTACTCCTAATGGTACATCCCAATTAGCTGGGCCATGCACGAGAGTGACGTTTGCACCTCGGTGAAGTGCTGCTTGCGCTAAAGCTAATCCCATTTTACCTGTAGAAGGATTGCCAAGAAATCTAACTCGGTCAAGATACTCTCGCGTTCCCCCAGCACTAATTAACACTCGTTTACCTGCTAAATCTCGTTTACCTTGAGTGTTTAACAACGATTGGATGTGAGCCAAAATTTCTGGAGGTTCTGCTAATCTACCAGCACCAATGCGATCGCACGCTAATAAACCCGATGCTGTATTTATTCCATGATATCGGCGATCGACTAATAGCTGTTGCCAATTTCGTTGCACCGATAGCTGTTCCCACATATCCGTATTCATTGCGGGTGCTAACAGCACCGGACAAGTAGAAGCCAGCACGGTATTTGTAAGTAAATTATCAGCCATGCCGTATGCTAACTTGGCTAATGTATTAGCTGTCAAGGGGGCAATTACCATAACATCTGCCCATTCACCCAACTCAATATGCAAAGGACGAGAGTGAGTTGGTTGCCAAAAATCATCATCTGTGTAGGCGGGATGACGAGATAGGGTGGCTATTGTCAGAGGTGTAATAAATTCTTGTGCCGAACGGGTGAGGATGACTCGCACTTCCACCCCAGTTTTAAACAGCGTCGAAACCAGCTCACAAATTTTGTAGGCGGCGATACCGCCGCCTACACCTATTAGAACCCTGTTTAATGTTGGATTAGTCATGGTAAAAAGTTAGGAGTAAGTAGTAATTTAGGAGCAAGTAGTTACTAATATTAATTTCCAACTCCTAACTCTTGTACAGACGCGATTAATCGCGTCTCTCCTAACTCTCAACTACGCTTCATCGTAAGGTTCCAAGTCTAAGAGGTAGATATAGGGTTCAACTAACTCTGGACGCTGAAATGCGATCGCTCGCAATAGATGCCAATCATTTAAACCATCAAAAGCATTATTGTAATTATCCAGATCCAGACGTGTAGCCAGTTCTTCTACTTCTGCCGCAGTTATGGCAGCAATTTCTTTTCTGGAAATGCTTAGAGTTGTCATAATGCTAGCCCCTCCCTTATGCAGCACTCGCCTTCAGCATGGGTTAAGTTGCGCTGAACGCAGCCACCCTATATATATTACTCATTAGAAGACATAGATTTCGTGAAAATTTTCAGCATTTATACCAGAATTTATAAAAAATTCGTAATTCTGACTAGCCAATTACATTTACAACGAATTTCCGTAGCACATCTAACGTTTGTGGATTTATTTCATGTCCCATATCAAATTCGTGGTATTCTACCGCCACTCCTAGAGATTTTAAAGTTTCTCGTGCCTTCAAAGCAGCTTGCAGTGGCACAACTTCATCATATTTACCGTGACTGATTAAAGTCGGCGGAATCCCTTTTTGATCTGCCCTTAATGCATCAGGATGTAAATACCCACTCATGACAGCTAAACCTGCTAGGGGCAATTTTGAGCCGACATCTAAAGTCATTGCTCCGCCTTGAGAAAATCCACTTAAGATGGTGCGTGACAAAGGTACACCAGTGCTACTTTCTAAAGATTGTAAAAAATCTATTAGCAGTTGCCGACTTTCGGCCAATCCTTCATACATATTCTCCACCCGCAAGTCATACCATGCCCTCCCTATAGGGGAATAGGGATAAGGATAAGGTGCATTGGGTAATATAAACTGGTAATCAGGTAAGTTGAGCAAGGGTAACAAAGATGCTACATCCTCAGCATTAGCACCCCAACCATGCAAAGTAACAATTAAGCCTGCGGCGGGTTGAGAAGTTCCGGGGGGAACGGTAATAAATTGTAAAGACAGAGGTTTACTCCTAAAATTTAACTTTTCTAATAGATCCTATCTCTTCAGGCAGACTTAGTACGATCGCTCCCGGTTCGCCTATTTTTTCAGGAGTTAGAACAATTACAGACAAAGACCCAAGGTTAGGGCAAATAGGGACAGTCATTCAGTACTCAGCACACGGAATGGTTTGTGTTCATTTCTCAGATATAACTAGCGATCGCACTGTGCCAGTTGCGTAAGTCCTGGGGGTAATGAAGTTAGGAGGTAGTGAGCGATCGCCAGCCTTTTTAGTCTGGTATATACTGTTCTAGAGAAGCCCTGAAGTTTTATCTTTTTTTTGATAAATTTATACTAGTATATTTTATCAAGGATAGTAGTCTTAATTAAGACAAACTAATTACTAATCTAGTCTGTAAAAACATATTTATGATGGCAAAGGCACTTTTTAGAAGTAAATAGCTAAAAACTAATGCCAAAAACTGTTTCTCCTATACCCTTACACCCATTTTCAAGAGAGATGAGCAATTTTCATCAACATAGAAAAGGAGATTCAACTCATAGCAGCGAGAATCAGCAATATGCCTCCTTAGTAGAGCAACTTGATTTGATGATTCGGGCACGGTATCCCTTACTGTATGTGATTTCTGTAGAAGAAGAACCTGTGGAAGAAGTGCTGTTGCAAGTTGCATCACGTTCTGAGCCAAAACGACAAGTTTTATTTTGGGATATTGTCCGCGGTTGGAGTGATAACGGTGCGGATAAAGGTTCGGTGATGGCTGCATTAGGGCGTATTGGTAAAGCTGATGTCCAAATACCTGCAATGTTTGTACTGCGGGATTTGCATCCTTTTGTGAAAAATCCGACTACCGATAAGAATGCCCCAATTGTGCGGGAGTTACGAAACTTGACGCGGGAGTTAAAGCGATCGCGTAAAACGATCGTCACCACCACTCATACTTTAGAACTTCCCGATGAGTTACTGCAAGAAGTGACAGTAGTGGATTTCCCGTTACCTAGCGTTGGCGAAATAGATAATTTAATCCAACAGTTAGTAGTACCAGATAAGTTAAATGTTTCTGGCTTGGCGCGGGAACAGTTAGTTAAAGCCTGTCAAGGTTTAAGCCGCACCCGAATTTCGAGAGTTTTAGCAAAAGCTTTAGCTGCTAAACAGCAGGTAAATGAGTCTGACATTGACGGCGTGTTAGAAGAGAAAAAGCAAGCAATCCGCCAAACTGGAATTCTAGAATTTTTCACACCCCAAGAATCACTCAAACGAGTTGGTGGATTAGATCAACTCAAACAATGGGTACTCATGCGCCAAGATGCTTTTACTGAAGAAGCCAAACGCTACGGTATTCCTAACCCCAAAGGGATGTTACTTGTGGGCATTCAGGGAACAGGTAAATCTCTTTCAGCCAAGACAATTGCCCATGAATGGCGCTTACCGTTATTAAGATTAGATTCTGGGCGTTTATTTGGTGGGATTGTCGGCGAAAGCGAAAGCCGCGTGCGCCAAATGATTCAGTTAACTGAAGCAATGGCACCGTGCGTTTTGTGGATTGATGAAATCGATAAAGCCTTTGGCAATATTACCAGTAGCATTGATGGAGATTCGGGGACATCGCGGCGGGTGTTTGGCAGTTTGATTACCTGGATGCAGGAGAAAACCGCGAGTGTGTTTATTGTCGCCACAGCAAATAATGTCAAAATATTACCAGCCGAATTGTTGCGAAAAGGAAGATTTGATGAAATTTTCTTTTTGAATCTACCTACAGAAGCCGAACGCCAAGAGATTTTTAAGGTTCATTTGCAACGGTTACGCCCCAATCGGCTGCGAGAATTTAACTTAGCTTTGTTAGCTAAACAAAGTCTCAACTTTAGCGGTGCGGAAATTGAGCAGGTAATCGTTGATGCCATGCACCAAGCATTTTCCACAAGAGTTGACGGACAGCGCCGAGACTTTAATACAGAGGATATTTTACAGGCTGTGGCGCAAACAGTACCTTTGGCTGCGATCGCACATGAACAAATTGAAGCATTAAAGCAATGGGCAGCACAAGCCGGTGCCAGAACCGCCTCCAACGATGTGCTGTTGGTAGAGGAATTAAAGCAATATTCAACTGAACAAGGAATAGGCCCTTTAGAAGTCGATTAAAATAGAAAAAATACGTGTTTACTACGCCTCGTTTTTTAATCCAAAATCCCAAATCTAAAATCCAAAATTGTTATTATGTCTCATTTCACAACTATCAAAGTCCAAATCAAACACGGTGAAATTCTGCATGAAGTGTTGCAAGAATTAAACTATCAAGTTGAATGCAACACGAATGTACGCGGATATCAAGGCGATACGACTCAAGCCGAGTATGTGATTCGCCAGAAGAATGGTTATGATTTAGGTTTTCGCCGCAGTGGTGAAAATTACGAAATAGTTGCAGACTTTTGGGGAGCAAAAATTAATCAACAGCAGTTTGTTAACTCCATCAGCCAAAAATATGCTCATAAAACCTTGATGGCAACGGTGCAAGAACAAGGCTTTAATGTGGAGGACGAAGAAGTTTTAGAAGATGGAACTGTGCGAGTAGTTGTAGGACGTTGGGTGTAGGATGATTAAGGAATCGGGTGGCAATTGCATCGCCTTGTTTATTGCCACTCAATTCTGTTCAATTTATCTTTCAGACTTACTTTATCCAACTCCCCAGACTTTAATCTCGTTCGGGCTGCTACTGACAACTATTTGTTTATTTAGGTCAAAAGCTAGTCCATCAATATAGGATGAATGCCTTTCTATACTGCGTTGAAGTTCGCCCGTCTGCAAATTCCACACTTTTAATGTTCCTGTTCTACTGCCAGAAACAAGAATGCATCCATCTGAACTGATAGCTAGACAACGAATATGTTTTGGATGCTCATTGAGGGTGAGTTTAAGGCGTCCTGTCTGCAAATCACGCAATTTAATTTTATCATAATTACTACTGATAACAGTTTCTTTTTGAAAACTGATAGCTAGATAATTAACTCCTTGTGGTTCTTCTAAGGTACGCAAAAGTTCACCTGTTTGCCAATTCCACATTTTTATGGTGTTATCGCCACCACTAACAAGAGTTTTACCATCCGGGCTAAGGGCAACTGTAACCGACCCTGAATGACCTTCGAGAACCCGTTGAAGTTGATTTCTCCGCCAATTCCATACTTTAATCAATCCTCTACCGCAACCAACAATAATTGTCTCTCCATCTGAACAAATAGCTATAGAATTAATGCCCAATGAATACTCTTTTATCGGAGAACTTAAAATCTCTCCTGTCTGCCAATCCCAAGCTTTGATTCGAGCATCGTTCCAACTACCACCTATGATTGTTTGTCCATCTAAAGTGAAACCAAAAAAATTGACTTCATCTGAATGTCCTTGTAGACTTCGTGTTTGAACCGTTCCTGTCTGCCAATCCCAAATGTGAATCACTCCATAACCGCCAACAAAAATTCTTTGTCCATCGGGGCTAATGGGAAGAGAAATAACTCTTCCAGAATATCTTTCAAGAGTACTAAGACACTTTATTAGTTGCCAGTGATTAAAACCTTGTAAAGCCTGCTTTACTTTTGGATCTGTCCTATGTCGTAGTAGGAGATAAGCGGCTATCTTTATTGATTCCGATTCATCCATTAAACCTTTAATCACTAAGTCTAAACCTGATTCTCCATAATTTATCGCCTCTTTTAATGCTGCAACTTGCACTTCCACAAATGGATTCGCCAAGCGGCTTTTTACTCCTTCTATTCCCCCTAATATAACACTGCCAATAGGGGCAAAATTTTGACTACCTAGAACAACATCATCTTTTCTAGGTTGATTGGGATTTTCTGGCATCACTATTTCTCTCCACACTAATACCCAATTCAGGAAATGCGATCGCACTTATTTGGAATCGCACCTATCCTTGATTCTATGGAACTCGCCATACTTGAATTAATTTCCCAACGTAACTGACAATAGTCTGTCCATCTGGGCTAATAGCAACACTTGTAGCATCAGGAAGTTTAGCAAGTAATTCTTGTGTCTGCAAATTCCAGATATTAATATCACCGCCACAACTAACAAAGATTTTTCCATCTGCACTGAAAGTTAAACATCTCAATGGATCGGTATTACTAAATAATTTATGAATTTCTTTACCAGTTATCAAGTCCCATATTCTGATGAGTTTTGGCATATGATGGTCGCTAGTTATTAAAGTCTTTCCATTCGGACTAATTGCCAACAATACACGATTAGAATTATAGTCAAAAGTATCCTCTCCTACCAATGTGTAAATTTCACTTCCAGTTCTAAAATCCCAGATTTTTATAGGTTTATCATAACTAGCGCTTGCGAGGATGTTTGTATCTGCATTAATAGCGACAGAAGTTATACGTTGTAAATGTCCTTTAGTAATGTCAATATTTTGTTTATTTTCTAAATCCCAGACGATAATCTGACCAGCTTCATTACCGCTAGCTAATATTTTGCCATCAGAACTAAGAGTAGTAGCGGTAATAGTATTACGCGTTCTAATTCTAGAGTCCCCCAACGGTTGTCCGCTAATAAGATGACTTAATTGCTCAGTATTGAGATTCCAAATTTCAGTTATAATGGTCTTGTCATGCTGATAACCAACTATCGCCAACGTTTGAGCATCGGAACTGAAAGTTAAATGTTCTGGGTAGTCCTTCATTCTCGTAGCAAAGGTTTTATTGATGGTGTGAAGACTTTTTCCTGTCTTCAAATCCCACTTTTTAAAATCTAGATAAGTCCCATCAACAATACTGCCATCTCTTTGAGATTCTTCATAAGAACTATCGCTAGCATCGCAACACACTAGGGTTTTGCCATCGGGATGAATGGCGATCGCTGCATCATAATACTTATTAAGCTCAATTGTATAAACACACTCAAAAAACCGATAGGGATTAAATTCTAAGATTGCCTGTTTTACTTTTAATTCTGAGATATCCCCCAATAATTTATATGCTGCTAGCTGTACTCTTTTTGATGGGTCTTTTAAAGCCTGAATTACTAAATCCCAGCCTTCCTGTCTATAGTTAATGAGTTGCGAAAGCGCTAAAACGCGGTAATTTTCATCACTGTTAGCGAAACTTCGTTTTGCGCCTTCCAATCCGCCTAAAACTACACCATCGACTGGCGGAGGATTTTTTCCACCAAGTACTGCATCATATTCTCTGGGTTGTTTGGTATTATCTGGCATCGCTCTTAACCCCTTCATCTAGAAAAGAGGGAAAAACCCTAACTATCTAGCCTCAAACCAAGCTTCTAAATCAGTAGCAGTTGTAAAATCTAGTAAAGCCTCTCCCAAAGTTTCTAACTCATTTGTTGACAAAGTTTGAATGCGTTCTTGTAATTGCGGATTCACTTCACCTATACGGCGGTTTAGTTGGCGTAAAATCAGCGTCAATTCGCCTTGCTGTATACCTTGTTGTATACCTTGTCTCATCCAACTGGTGACGATTTGCATAACTCTTACCTTGGGTACTTATCTAGCCTCAAACCAAGCTTCTAAATCAGCAGCAGTTGTAAAATCTAGTAAAGCCTCTCCCAAAGTTTCTAACTCATTTGTTGACAAAGTTTGAATACGTTCTTGTAATTGCGGATTCACCTCACCTATACGGCGGTTAAGTAGGCGTAAAATCAGCGTCAATTCGCCTTGCTGTATACCTTGCTGTATGCCTTGTCTCATCCAACTGGTGACGATTTGCATAACTCTTTCCTCCTGCTTTGGTTCAATACTAGCAAGTTGTTCTTGAAACATGATTTCTTCTTGAGCATTCAAATCGAGATATGTATCAATAAACCCAGAAATTAACTGGATTTGTGCGGGGTTGAGTCCCAAATTCGCTAGCAATTGTAGCGACATTAGCTTTACTGTTGGGCGTTCTTGAACATCAATATGCATTTTCGCCATCAAAGCGCTAGCTACAGGATTTCTCTGATTGACGAAATCCTGCCATTTTAATTGATTTAGCTGGACAACTTCATAATTAAATTCCAGCACCCGCTTGTTGGGAAAATCGATGCGATAAGAGTTCGGTTCTGGTGTTTGGGGAGAGTCATGAGAATAAATGACTATTGGGTACACTGGGAGGGCATATTTTTCGTGCAGTCGAGCGAAATATGTAAACATTCGCTGATTGAAGTTAGTTTGGGAATAAGATTGATGTTCAGTGTGGATGATAAATAAAGTATCTTGGTTTCTCACTGAGGCTTGCAGGACTATATCGAGTATTTTCCGTTCTCCCTCAGTCACATCTGTGAATACCTCTTGTGGCAAAAACTCTATTGAATCTCTCTCCCAATAAGCGCTTATATCTGGGAAAAATAGCTCGATAAACTCTGGGAAGAAGTTGGAAAGAAGTTCTTTAAATAGGCGATCGTGGTCAATCATTTGATGGTTTTTTGAGTAAAATTGCAGTTCTTGTGATAATTTGATACTTGTTACTAAATATCTAGGCATAAATAAATTAAAGTTTGTAGTAAGGACTTTAGTCCTGATAATCCTTGGTCTGAGCGATAAATCGCTCACTACAAACTAAGAGTTTATTTTATATTTAATTATGTCTACCTACTTCCAACGGGATTGTTCAGTGCGATCGCCATAATCACCTAATTTCATAAATGCAGTTCCTAAACTTTGATAGTGTTATCTAAAGTCCGATTAATAATATTCTGACAATCCGGGATAATCCCTACAATCCGAATCATTTTTTCTGAATTTACTGCACACCCCATATATTAATATTACCCCCATCCTTACTAACAAGAATTTGCCCATTTTGACTGATAGCTAGTACACTACCGCTATACGTAAATGGATGCCTTATTAATGAGCGAAATAATTCTCCTGTATTCAAATTAAAGATTTTCATGCCTTGGTCTTTACTAGCAACAAATAGTGCTTCTCCATCTGGACTAATAGTAAGACCATTTATTTTTCCAGTAAAAGTACGAATTTCTTTTCCCGTCTGTAAATCACGGATTTCAATAATGTTTTGTTTATAGACTTCACAATCTGCACTAATTAAATATTGTCCATTAGGACTAATCTTTATATGTCCAACACGAACTTTTTCTAATGCATAAAGTTCTTGTCCTATTTCTAAATTCCATACTTGCAAAAGCTGCTCACTACAACTAGCCAATTTTTTGCCATCTGGACTGATGGCTAGGCTGTAAACTCCACGTCTAACATAATTGGAGTATGCCTTCTGTTGTAAAGTATAAATTTCTTCGCCTGTTTCTAAATTCCATACTTTAATATTGCCATCTAAATCTCCACTAGCTAAAATTTTCCCATCACAGTTAATATCAAGAGAAAAAATTTTGTTGGAATGACCAACGAGAGTACTTATTTCTTGCCTATCTTTTACATCCCAAATTTTGATAGTTTTATCGCTACTAGCACTCACAAAAATACTGCCATCCTGGCTAGCAACTAGACAATTTACTGAAGATGAATGTCCATAAAGAGTAGAAATTTTTTCCCCTGTTCTAGAATCCCATAATTTGATGGTTGGATCGCTGCCTCCGCAACTGTAAATAGTTAATCCATCAGGGCTGAGAGCTAGAGAACTAATTGAACCTAAATGTGCTGCTACTGAGAATGTATCTACGATTTGTCCTGTACCTAACTCCCATGTATTCACTATATGATCGCTGATAGTAATAAAATTTTGCCCATCCTCAGTTATTAATAAAGAGAAATCTGTCTCACAAGTCTCTTGAAATGTACCTAATTTTTGACCTGTATTTAAGTTCCATTTAACAATGAATTTGTCTGTACTGTAACTAATAATTGTTTGCCAATCATAACTAATAGCAGCAGAAACTATGCGGCGTTTATGACCTATAAAAGTATTAATTAATTTCCCTGTTTCTAAATCCCATATTTTTATAGTTTTATCTCCACAGCTAACAATGGTTTTATGATCGGGACTAATAGCAAGAAAAGAAACACTTTGTACATGACCTTCAAGTGTATTAATTTCTTTTCCTGTATTCAGATCCCATACTCGGATACGATTGTCAAAACTTCCTCCTGCTAAAACTTTCCCATTTGAACTAAGAGCTATACAACTCAGCTTTCCACAATAAATTTTGAGAGTTCGGATTAGCTGTTTTGTCTTCAAATCCCATATATCAATACTTTTGTTTTTGACACCTACAGCAGTCTGCCAGTCTGAACTAACGATTATAGAAGTAGTAGGATGACGTGAATCTTCTGGTTTAAGACTTTGAATAAGTTGACCTGTTTTTAAATCCCAAAGTTGCATTTTACCATAATCATAAAAGGCACTCAAAAGAGTTTCTCCATCAGGGCTAATACTCACATATCTAGGATCAGAATGTGATAGGTAATAAAGTTGTTTTGCTGTTTTTAAATTCCAAACTTTAATCCCATCATCTGCGCCAGTCACTAAAATTTGGCTATCTGAACTAACTGCACTGCAACATACTTTACATGAATGTCCAGTTGTGGTGCGTAAATATTCAAAAAATTGCCAAGGCTTGTATTGACGTAGTGCCTCTTTGACATTTTCTTCCTCTCTTAAAAATAAAAGAGAGTATGCTTTATTTTGAATCTGTTCTGATTGATCTTTTAAAGCCTGAATCAACAAATTTAAACCAGATTCTCCATAATTCAACACTTCAGAAAGTGCAGCGATGCGTTCTTCTAAAATATTACTTGACAAACGGTGTTTGGCTCCTTCTAATCCTCCTAACACCAAACCACCTAATGGTGAAGGATTATCACCACCAACTACAACATCAAATTCTCTGGGTTGATTTTCTGCCATTTTACTTTTACCACTTCACTGTTATTAGTGTTCCCAATTCACGGTTATAAAATTACTTTAATTTGAAAAATGTTTGCTACATATATAATGCGATCGCGCTAATCACCTAATTTCATAAATGTACTTACCAAACGAGGTAGTGCGATCGCAGTTTTTATTGAAGTGTGCGATCGCAACTTTTTCTAGGACTTAATACCCCATATTTTGATAGTTTTATCTCTACTACAACTAACAAGAGTGTTACCATCTGGACTGATAGCTATACAATAAACCCAATCAGTATGAACTTTGAGAATGCGTTGACATTCCCCAGTTTGCAAGTCCCAAATTCTGATAGTTTTGTCTCTACTACAACTAACAAGAGTATTTCCGTCTGGACTGATAGCTACACAATAAACCCACCCTGAATGCCCTTCAAGTGTGAACTGAAGCTGTTTTGTCTGTAAATTCCATACTTTAATTGTTTTGTCTTTACTACCACTAACAATTGTCTGCCCGTCTGGGCTAATAGCTACAGACTCAACACCATTTGAATGTTTTTTAAAAGTGTGTATCAGCTTACCAGTTTCAAAATTCCACACTTTGATGGTTGCGTCATTAGCACCACTAAGCAGAGTTTTTCCATCGGAACTGATAGCTAACGCTTGAACTAAGTAGTGTGAATGACCACTCATAGTACGTGTAATTTGTTCTGTCTGCAAATCCCAGACATTAATTCCATTATTCTCACTGCCGCAGGCTAGTGTCTTTCCATCTGGACTAATAATTAGGGAAAAAACTCTGTAGGTAGATTCTTCTAAAGTTTGTTTACGCTCTCCACTCTGTAAATCCCACACTTTGATTTTGTGATCGCCGTCATAAGTTCCTCCTCTACTAACTAAAGTTTTTCCATCTTGGCTAATAACCAAGGAATTAACGTTGAAATCGGCCATAGAAATAGGTTGAAGTTCTCCCGTATGCAAATCCCAAAGATTAATGTCTCTTCCGGCACTGACAAGAGTCCTACCATCTGGGCTAATGGTAACAACTGTGATGAGTGTATTTTGCTGTAAAGTATGGAGGCAAGTGATATTTAGCCAGGGGTTATATTCTTGTAACGCTTGTTTAACTCTTGCTTCTTCCCTGTGGCGAAGTAACGAATAGGCACCCCACTTGAACTTTCCTGATTCATATTGCCAAGCCTGAATTACTAAGTCTAAACCTGCTTCTCCGTAATTGAGTGCCTCTTTTAATGCGGCAATTCGCGCTTCTATATCTACACTTCTCAATCGGCTTTTAACACCTTCGAGTCCGCCTAAAATAACACTGCCAATTGGGGCAGAATTTTGAGTACCTAAAACGGCATCATATTCTTTAGGTTGATTCTGATTCTCTATCATCGCATTTTTACCAATTTACTATAAGGGTTCTCACTTGGGTGCATTACAGTTTTGACCTCTCTCCAAACCTCTCTCCTGCAAGGAGAGAGGCTTTGAATCTTACTCCCCAACGCTAGTAGGGAAGGGGTTGGGGGTTAGGTCTGTATTGGATTCAACTGCAAACCGCTATATTAAAGGATGTCTGAAAAGTTTTTTTGTATACGCCTAACCCTTGGAGATCCCCCTAAATCCCCCGATAAGTTGGGGGACTTTAAGACTCTTATTCCCCCCTTTTTTAAGGGGGGTTAGGGGGGATCAACAAATATTTGATACTTTTTAGACATCCTCTTAGTAGTATTCCCATTTTTGATTACGGTTCTTTTTTAAACGAACCGCTAAGGACGCAAAGAGCGCAAAGATAAGATTATTTTAGTTTAGCGATCGCTCCCCTCTCAACTAACGTTTTCCCTGTCAATAAATCCTTTACCGTCACTACTAATACCCGTTGTTCGTTCACTTCAAATTGTGCCTGTATTCGGTCTATTCCTGTTTGTCCAGGCGGTTCGATATGAGCGACACATACTTGTTGATGATGAGTTTCCAAAGAGCGATAACTATCTTGTTTGACTAACTGGCTACTCGTCATCCTGCCTTGAGAATCGTAATAAACTTCCGCTTGGGAAACTTCTGCTACTTCCCCAATATCAAGGCGAATTTCTCGCTGTCCTTCTGTGGCGACTTGCAGAGTTAAAGCTTCAGAACGCGCCCCTGGATACTTTGCCCCTTTTTCAATCAAAGTTAAATAAGAATAACTTTTGCTGTGGGGTTCCCAAAGACGAATAGCATAACTGTGGCGCAGGTAATCATCAACTGCTGCCATTTCACTTAAAGCTAATGCGCCATGTGCGACAGCTTCAAAGGGTTTGTCTAATTTTACCTTTTGTCGTCCAAAATAGGAAATTACTAGTTGTTGTACGGCGGGAATTTGACAAGTACCACCCACTAATAAAACCTGTTCAATAGTTGTTTTGCTGATCCCTTTAGCAAGTGCGATCGCTAATACTTCATCTATCGCCTGTCTTAGCTGTTCTAATAATTGTTGATTTTCTAATATTTCGCCTAATTCGTCCCGATGCAATTGCAATTCATGGGACATAAAATTTTCATCATCAAACCAACTTTCCTTCGCCTCATCTGTTGTCGAAATTTGAATTTTTACCCTTTCTGCTACTTCCAGCAAATTCATAAAGCCGATTTCTCCAACTTCAGCACGGGAGGAACCGATTTTTTGCAGGTAATGTTCAACAATCCATGTATCAATATCTACGCCGCCAATAAAAGCATCGGATTTGGCGATAACTTCCGCACGCACTACTTGCTGTTCAGATTCAGCGCTGACAGTTCGTACTAAACTTAAATCTAGAGTACCGCCGCCAAAATCAACCACCAAAACCACAGCACCAGGACGTTTGACGGCATAACCAAGGGCGGCGGCGGTAGATTCATCCACAATTTGTACAGAGGGAATATTGAGTTTATCCCCCAAGTTGCGGAACCAGTCAAGATATCGCTCAAATGCACCTACGGGAACTGTAAAAATAACGTGACTAGGTTGCAGTTGTTGTTCAACCTGTTGCCAAATTTGCTTGAGAAACAGTTCCGAAACCACCTCAGCACTGTAACTATTACCATCCAACTGTCGCGGAGGTGGGACAAAATCTGCTGCCAAATCGCGTTTGAAAGCTCTAAAACAGCGTTCCGGCTGGGCAAACCCCAAGCGTTTGGCGCGTACAGATTCACCAAAAGAAATGCGATCGCGCCCTTCCACAAATACTAAACTGGGTATAACGCTAACTTGTTCAGCCCCGATTTCAAAGCGGCGCGACATCGATTCAAATCTCAATGTCCGTGGTTTTTGCGTAATCAAATCAGTAGTACAAACAACGGTATTGCTTGTACCAAAATCAATTATTACTGTAGTCATTAGTTATTTGTCATTTGTCATTTGTCATTTGGCATTTATCATTTGGCATTTGTCATTGGACATGTGTTCTTAGTTATTTCTCCCTTGTCTCCCTTGTCCCCCTTGTCCCCCTTGTCCCTCTTCCAAGCGTCGAAACATCCGCATGGAAACTTGCGTATATCCTTGCGATAATAATAGCGATCGCCCTTCTCGATAACAAGCTAAACGAATATCGTCCCATTCTCGATCTGTGCGTCCCAAACCTGTGAGCGATCGCACATACAATGGATATAGATAAATTTCTTCTGGTTGAAAACGCAAGGTAGCTTGTATTGATTGCAACCAAGTATTTACCGTTTGTCCGGGTAAACCGTAAATCAGATCAATGTTCAGAGTGGGAAATCCAATCTCTTTTATCCTTGTCAGCGTTGCTTCTACTTGGGTAGTAGATTGACGGCGCTGGGTGGCTAAAACTTCCGAATCGATGAAACTTTGGACACCAATGCTAACACGATCGACGGCGTGCGATCGCAACAGCTTTAACTTATCCTCAGTTGCGGTTTCTGGCGAAACTTCCACAGAAATGGGAATTTCCTGTAACTTTGCACCCATCGTACTTTCAGCAATATTGAGAATAGTTTCGAGGTGCTGAATGGGTAATTGGGTGGGAGTTCCGCCACCAATAGCGAACCTAGCAAATGACGCATCACCCAACACCGCCTTCATCCGTTGCGCTTGTCGCTGTAACGTGCGGACATATTGACTCATAAAATCTTCATTTTGGCTGACTGTAGTAAACAGATTGCAGAACCCACAACGCATTTCACAAAACGGTATGTGTATGTAGAGAAATAGCGCTTGTCTATCTTGCTGCGCCCAAAGTTCCGGGAGATACACAGGTGGGGAGATGGGACGGTAAGCTGTTTTGTGGGGATAAGAATAAACGTATGCTTGATAAGGAGACTGGGCAATTTTGGATTTAAGATTTTGAATTGTCAGCATAGGATTTAAAATAATTTAGAGCATTGCATAAATGCGGGATGATTTTAGAGATTTTCCTTTGCGTCTTTGCGCCTTTGCGTGAGGTTTTCATAAAACAAACTCAGCATAAGGAACAGTCCAAACCACAGGATGGCTAAGTCGATGTCCAGTGTAACCATCTTCCCCATAAGTTGTCCCGTGATCGGAACAGAGAATGCAAAAAGTAGAATGCCTTTGTCGTATAATATTCCAGAGTTTGGCTAATTGGCGATCGACATATTCCAAAGCTGCGGCGTGAGATTCAATAGTATCGATTTTATCTTTTGCATCGGGAAGATAGAAATAATTTGGTTGATGTAGAGCAGAAATATTTATAAATAAAAATATGCGTTGATTGTTTGGCATTTGTTCTAAAACTTTTCGCGCCAGATTTACCTGATTTTCTGTAGATTCGGGGTTAGTAACTCCTAATTCTGGACTCCAATAACTTTCAGCAAACATTGAGGGAATTACATTACCTAAAGGGTTGCGTTTGTTGAAAAAACCAACTCCACCAATGCAAACTGTATGATATCCTTTTGCAGCTAATCCACTAACAATATTTGAGCTATCTAACACACAACTTGTATCAGTTGTCGTGGTACTTCCTTCAAATCCCAAAGCAAAAAGACGGGGGTGAATTCCAGGTGTTACAGGTGTAGGTAAAAAGCCTGCAAAAAACGCATGATGAGAAGCATAGGTGAAGTTTCCAGGTGAATGGCGTTCTTCCCAACCTGTTTTAGGAATTACTTTTGCTAAGTTTGGAGTGCGTTTTTGTGCGAGTAAATCTTTAGCTACGTCGTAACGTAGTGTGTCTAGGGTAATAAATAAGATATCGTGGGTTCCGACGATTTGATTCATGTTGAACATAATCAGCGAAGAGGGAAAGGGGAGACAAGGGAGACAAGGGTGACAAGGAAGACAAGGGGGACAAGGGTGAAATTAAGAAGAAAACGGGGAAATACAGCACTTCCGGCGGCTATGAGGTACATCCTCAAAGCTGAAAGCTATGATAGGAGAGGGGTAAGAGGAAAACTGTATTGCATAATAGCCGGAAGCGCTGTATAGGAGGAGACAGTAAAGGATCTTTGATTTGTGAATAAAAAGTCATTTTATAGTCATGAAGATTTGGTGGTATTTCAGTTGGCGTTTGAAACAGCAATGAAAATTTTTGAGATGTCAAAAAAATTTCCTCAAGAAGAAAAATATTCGTTAACAGATCAGATTCGTCGCTCATCTCGTTCTGTTTGCGCTAATTTAGCAGAAGCTTGGAGAAAAAGAAGATATAAAGCCGCTTTTATAGCAAAGTTGAGTGATTGTGAAGCGGAAGCCGCTGAAACTCAAGTATGGATTAAATTTGCTGTTAAATGCTCTTACATAGATATTGAGCAAGGTAGAGAACTATATAAAACCTACAATCAAGTCCTTAAAGGCTTAGTCAATATGATTAACAATCCAAATCAATGGATTATCGGTGAATAATCTCCCTTGTCCCCCTCTCACGTCTACTGCTGTCAAGCCGACGGTATGCTTGGTTTAGGTTGTGGCGCACGTTCCTACACTAATACTTTGCACTACTCCAACGAATATGCAGTGGGGGCAAAGGGAATCAGCGAGATTTTACAAGCATATATTCAAACAGCAGATGAGTCATTTGACTACGCGCACTATGGTTTTCAACTAAATGCTGAAGAACAACGTCGGCGGTATATTTTATTATCTTTGCTTTCCGATGAAGGATTGAATTGTGCTAGTTATCGTCAGCAATTTGGTAGTGAAGTATACGCTGATTTTCCAGAATTTTCAGAACTGCTTGCTTTAAATTTGGCGATAAAAGATGAGGATATTTTGCAGTTAACTAAATTTGGAATTGAGCGTTCTGACACTATTGGCGCGTGGTTATTTTCTGAGAAAGTTCAGGAATTAATGCAGGATTACGAGTTGAAATAGTGGGGTTTCAAAAAGATTTGTAGAGAAGCGATTAATCACGTTTATACGGATATTTACATTACATCTACCGTTGGAGAAAATATGACAAACAATCAAAATCAGCCCGGAGAATTTGATGCAGTACTCGGAGGAGAAGCACCACCACCAGTACAAGGTGTTGTTTTAGGTGGAATTGAAGGTGTTAAAAGACGTTTATCGAGTTCAAACATTGAAGCTGGAATTGCATCTGTAAGTGAAGCATTAAACTATGGCGATGCAGGGTTATATTTGCTAATTGAAGCTTTGAAAAATAAATCTAGGAAAGTTCAAAGAGCAGCATTGAAAATTTTAAAAGATATAGAAGATCCTCAAGTAGAATTAGCTTTAAAAAATTACAAGTTCTGGAAGAGTTTTGAGAAAGTCTATAGTATTCCTTGTGGTTATTCAACTACATTCGCTAACCGGAAAGTGATTGAATTTGACCCTACCACTAAGATTAATGACACAGTTGATATAGCTTACGCTTTAAGGATTATCCCAGCAGAACGCTATGGGAAACCCGTTATGAGTAGTGTAGACAAGCTGCAAATATTGTTGCAAAGTCCTCTTGCTAATCAGATTGAAGCTTTGGTATTCGGATTGTGGTACACAAGTTCTTTAGAAGATTACACTTTCCGTCCTGTTATGGATGCATTACTTAATGCTAATGAAAAACTTAGTAACATTAAAGCTTTATTTATAGGAGATGTTAATGATTATGAATTGGATTACTTGCCACTTGTATACAGTAATTTCAGTTATATTTTGTTAGCTTATCCACAATTAGAAGTATTAAAGATTCGCTGCAATAGTTGTTCCAGGTATTACAAATACTTCACCGGGATGCAATTCATTCCAGTTAGACATGAAAATTTAAAAGCAATTATTATCGAGTCACATGTATTTTACCATTATGATGTGCTTGATGAAATTTGCCAACTAGAATTACCAGCCTTGGAATACCTTGAATTATGGTTTAGCTCAAGTAATTGGGCGTATGACTTTGTTATTAAATTCATCACAGATTGTCATCATATATTTCCAAATCTTAAATATTTAGGATTACGTGATTGTAACTTTTCAGATGAATTTGCTTGTGCTATAGTAGATTCTCCAATTCTTGAAAATTTACTAGAACTAGATATTTCAATTGGAAATTTAGGATATAAGGGTGCAGAATGTTTACTTAATTCTCTATCTGTTCGTCAACTAGATACTCTTGATATTAGTGATAACTGTTTAACTGCTGATCTCATTGAAAAATTTAATCAATTAAATATTAAAGTTATTGCTGACAGACAAAAAACACCATATAGATATTATTCTGCCGCCGAATAATCAAATCTAACTAATATTCAATAATAACTATTACTATGCACCTCACTATCCTCTATCGCGGCTCTTTAATCAGTTGCAACTACGGCTGTGAATATTGCCCCTTTGCCAAACGCCAACAAACAGCCGCAGAATTAGCAATAGATAAACAATCTTTAGAACGTTTTGTCAATTGGATTTCCCAACATCCCCAACATCAATTTTCAATTCTGTTTACCCCTTGGGGAGAAGCCCTAATCCATTCTTGGTATCAGCAAGCACTGATAAAATTAACGCAGTTACCCAATGTTAATAAAGCAGCAATTCAAACTAATCTATCTTGTAATTTAGATTGGGTAGAGGAATGTAACAAAGATAAATTGGCGCTTTGGGCAACTTTTCATTCAGAATGGGTGTCACGCGATCGCTTTTTACAAAAATGCCTCAATCTAGACAACAAAAATATCAAATTTAGCGTTGGAGTTGTCGGTTTTCCCAAGTTTCAAGCGGAAATAGCAGCTTTACGTCAGGAGTTACCAAATCACGTTTATTTGTGGATTAATGCTGTCAAGGCTGAACTTCCTAATTTATCACCAGCAGACCGAGAATTTTTCCAATCTATCGACCCATTATATGAATTAAATACTAATCATTATCCTAGCTTTGGGTATTCTTGTCGGGCTGGGAAATCAGCGATTTCTGTTGATGGTGATGGGACAATGCGCCGATGTCATTTTATTAAAGAACCAATTGGTAATATTTATGATTCTGACTGGGAAGCAGCTTTGGTTAATCAACCTTGTAGCAATCAAAGTTGTCACTGTCATATTGGTTACGTTCATCTGGAATATTTAAAAATGAATCAGGTATTTGGTTCTGGTATTTTAGAAAGAATTCCTGATAATTGGGTTTATCAAGAATGCCTAGTGTAGATATTCTTGATAACCTGCATTAGCACTAGCCCTTAAGAGAGTAGTTGCAATCCCTTATTCTGTAATTTCTGCTCAATAGACTGCATTTGTTCGATAGTTTCTCCAGTAGCGATCGCATAAAGTTCTGTATAGATTTTTCCGTATTTGACTTTCTCCAAAGCCGATAGAATAATCAAGTCTTTGCGATCTAATTCTGGTTTGAGGGTTATGAGAATTGATTCTAATGTCCCTTCCATTCGGTAGCTACCGGAATATTTAGCTACTCCTTTTCCCAGTCGCAGTAGAGTATGGCGCTGCAAACACAACGAAGTCGAGCCATTAACTCGGAAATTGGCATCAATTGCAAAAAGCTGTCCGTCTTGATTTTCCAGCACATCAAAGCCAATCACGCCGAAATACCCGTGTTTGTGAGCATACTGACCAACGTTGGCAATCATCTCAAAAAACTTGCTCATGTCAGTTTTGCGGTAGTCAATCAGTCCCCCTAAATAGTTGCCTTCTGGAGTAACGAGTTGTCCAGTAGTGCCGATGAGGGTTATCTCCCCCGCTTTGTTGACATAGAACTGCACGCAGTAATTTTGCACCTCATTCTTGACGAACTCCGAAACAATAATCGTATCAAGCAATTTAATAGCAAGATATTTTCTAATTTCTTCAAGGCAGTAGTTTAGATCGCTGGGACTTTTGATGATACAAGTGCCTTCTCCTGAGAGTCCGTGCGATGTTTTGATTAAATAGGGGAATTGGGGTAACTGGATGTCTTGGAGATTGACTTGGTGCAGATTGTAGGTTTTGTATTTTGGACATTGCACGCCCAGTTCGTCTAGCGTTACTTTACTAAGTAAGCGGTAATGGGTGTCTGAATCAACAGCGTGTTTTTCGGGTTTTAAACAATCGAAGGGAAATAGAGTAATGAGTTTATCAAAGCGTTCGTTGCGACCCAGATCGTCCAGATAAGTTGAGCAGTCCATCATCTCAATATTGGAGTGATTAAATCCGAAATGCTCTTGCCAGTATTCCAGCAGCAACTTTGGTGGCGGAATAATCACAATTCCAGGAATGCCCTCGCCTAACACAGCCAAATTTTTCCAAGGTTCCTTTTGGCAAATCTTATCAAAGGAGGTTTTGGTGGCTTCACTACTGCCATCTTGAATAAAATATTTTTTCCGGTTGGGATAAGCAGCCCAACTCGCAGTTGCAGGGTAATTTGGGGTTTTTTGCATTAACCCCCGAAAAGGGGGATTCTAGAATTTGTTGTTGAATGGTACTTCACTCTTTTGATTAGTACGCGAACGGTGAAAGCTAGTCAGGGTGAAGAGTATCACTATTTCTTAGACGATCTAAGAATGGTATTTTGAGACATGTAAAAAGACATAATTCAGACTTGTCTCAAATTGTACACTTTCTGAGACGGGGTTTAGCCAAGAATCTTATCTGGCAAGAGTTATAGGGTGATAGCGTCAAAACTCACTTTTCATAATCCCCCTTTTCGAGGGTTTATCCCAAAAACCCCAATTTAAGATAAACCCATAAGATGCATCTGTGATATCTTGAGCAAACAAATCAGAAAGAGAGCTTCCTTGGAAGTATTGAAAGTTATATTTTGAGTTCATTAATTTCTCTGATAAATCGGACTGACACCGAATCATACACAGTATTTTGAGCGTTAAGACAGATAGTTCATCCCAATAGAGCCACTATCCTACAAATTCCAATATCTTTTCCAAATGGGCGAACCTATCGGTTAAATTAAGCCTTGGTGTAATTGAAAATATTGTAGAGTCAAGAAAAGTCCTAAGTATTGGCCTACGCAATTCACCCTATGACTACCGCACCCTTAAGCTGGCAAGAACTAGAAACCCTCACGGACTATCAAATAGATACCGTTAATGGTCTCACCAACGCTAAAGCCAGGTTGCGCTTGTTTGGTCAGCGCGAATCTGATGTGCGGGTAACACTGTACCGCGATAACCACGCCTGGTGTCCTTACTGTCAAAAAGTTTGGTTATGGCTAGAGGAAAAACAGATCCCCTATCGCATTGAAAAAGTGACAATGTTCTGTTATGGGGAGAAAGAAAGTTGGTACAAACGTAAGGTACCATCAGGAATGCTCCCCGCGATCGAGCTAGATGGACAGATTATTAAGGAAAGCGATGACATTTTGATCGCTTTGTCAAAGGTTTTTGAGCCGTTGAGCCAAGGGATGGAAGACCGCACAGTGCTTCCTCTACGTCAATTAGAACGACTTTTATTTCGAGCTTGGTGTGCTTGGCTGTGCTACAGAGCAGAGAACTCTCAACAAGAACAACGCAACCGAGAACAATTCATCGCAGTAGTGGCTAGGGTGGAGGAGGCTCTGGGTTGCACCCCAAGTCCTTACTTTCTAGATAGCTTCGGTATCGTCGATGTCATTTTTACGCCATATCTCGAACGGATGAATGCGAGCCTTTACTACTACAAGGGCTACTCCCTGCGTGAGGAAAACCCTCGCTTGAGGGCATGGTTTGCGGCAATGGAAAGCCGACCGACCTACTGCGGTACCCAGAGCGACTTTCACACCCACGCACATGATTTGCCGCCCCAGATGGGGGGCTGTTGGGAAAACCGCGAAACCCAGATGCTTCTCAATAAAGCGCGGGTGGATAACGGGCCCTGGTTCGGGCTACCAGATGTTACTTATCCAGAACCCGAAAACTCCCGCATGGAAGCTCTTCAACGAACTATCGAGCATCGCGTCAATATTATCCGAGTCAACCCTTTAGATGATAAATTGTTTGACCAAGCCCTACGTTGTGCTTTAACACACATGATGACCAATGAAGACTGTGTACCTCCATCGGGATCTGATGTTGCTCTCCGATATTTGCGCGATCGCATTAATGTACCGCGAGACATGTCTATCTACGCAGCCAAGCGATTGAGGGAATCTCTGGAAAAAACCGCAGCCCTTGCGGGTGATGGACAGCCAACCCCAATTCCCACTAAGCATCGACGAGATCAAGACCCGTCTAACTTTGTCAGAAAGTAGGATTCAGGCACCCATCCTGGCAGATCGCGCTCCTTTAACAGTTGCCAGCGAACAATTATCTTGGTTTCAAGCTTTGACTCCCACTCTGATAACTGATAATTGATAAATGCGATCGCCTACATCAGTACTGCATTGTATCCAAAAATGCTTCTTAGCTTTATGCAGTTGGGTTGCACAGCTTGCTTTTTATCATAACTATTACGTAACCATCCATTGCTTCTCTACCAAACCCGATTAAAATAAATACGCAACTTGGGCTTCCATAGGAGTTATCCAGCCGTGCAGCCGGACTTAATAGGTTTGGAAATTAGTAAGGGGGAACTGAGACGTTTGACTGGATTCGATTCAGAAGACGTTTTCCGTCCCTCTGTTTTGCGAGATAGCAAGAAGCGATTAGGGTTTTTGCTCAATGAATCGCTGGTGACGCTGGCGCTAACGCCCATAATTGTGGGCTTTATTTACGCATTTATTATTCTGCCAACAATTGGTTCTTCAATTAAATTCGGAATTCTTTTACTAATTTTAGTGCCAATGCCGATATTAGTGGGGCGATGGCTATGGCGACAATTGACCTGTCCCGAAGCACTGACAATACTTTTAGATGAAGTAGATAAATATCATGACCTGGTTAACGCTATAGATATTAATGACCAATTGGCAGCATCAGGAAACATAGAAAGCAGTATCCATGACCGAGATAAAGTAACCGCCGCCCTGCAACTTATTAGAGAAGATTTAGTCCGCGCTCTGAAAACAGAACGAATTTTGCGAGATAATAAAAAATTGCTTGCTAATAACCAAGAGTTATTTGTGAATAATTTAGCCAGTCTGCAAGCTTTACAAGTCAGTAGTCAAGCAGGCGAATATGCTCAACTGCTAAATCAATCATTGCAAATTGCGATCGATGTGCAAGCAGAAATCAGAAAATTGCACAAAGGCTGAGTAAAGTTTTTCATTACTGATGAATTTCCTAAAAAACAATCGCCCCGTTGACTTAAATGAGCAACAAACCAAAAATAATTGTCCTAGATGATGACCCCACAGGTTCTCAAACAGTCCACAGCTGCTTGCTATTAATGCACTGGGATGTGGACACTTTACGCAGTGGGTTACAGGATGATTCGCCGATTTTCTTTGTGTTGACTAATACTAGATCGCTAACGCCAGAGTCAGCTGCATCTGTCACCAAAGAAGTTTGCCAAAACCTGAAAATCGCCTTGAATGCGGAAGGAATTGACGATTTTCTGATCGTCAGCCGTTCTGATTCTACTTTGCGGGGGCATTATCCTGTTGAAACTGATGCGATCGCCCAAGAACTCGGCCCTTTCGATGCTCATTTCCTTGTCCCGGCATTTTTTGAGGGCGGACGCATCACCCGTGACAGCGTGCATTACTTAATTATTGCTGGTGTCCCCACCCCAGTCGATGAAACCGAATTTGCCCGTGATTCCGTCTTCAGTTACCATCACAGTTACTTACCCAAGTATGTTGAAGAAAAGACTCAAGGACGAATTAATGCCGAAGCTGTAGAAAGGTTTCTCCTAGCCGATATTCGCGCTGGTAGTTTGGAACGCTTGTTACAACTGAGTGGTAATCAGTGCGCTGTCGTCGATGGTGAAACTCAAGCCGATCTCAACCGCTTTGCAGTAGACATATTAGCAGCAGCAAGTCAAGGAAAACGCTTTCTGTTTCGCAGTGCCGCAAGTATTTTAACGGCTTTAGCCGCTTTACCACCCCAACCGATTGCTGCCGAAAACATGGCGCAATACGTGCGTCAAGGTAAACCAGGGGCGGTAATTGTTGGTTCCCATGTGAAAAAGACTACTCAGCAGCTAGAGGCGCTATTGCAAGTACAGGGAACCGTGGGAATCGAAGTCAATGTAGCGCGATTGCTTGATGATGCAAATCAGTTTGCGGCACTGCTAACGGAAATTCAGGAAAGTACACAGGCGGCACACGAAGCGGGCAAAACACCAGTGGTTTATACTAGCCGTCAGGAACTGAGTTTTAAAGATATCAATACCCGATTGGAGTTTGGGGCAAAAGTTTCAAGTTTATTGATGGATATTGTGCGGGGTTTACCATCTGATATAGGATTCTTAATCAGTAAGGGTGGCATTACCTCAAACGATGTCTTGAGTACTGGACTAGCCTTAACTTCAGCCCGGTTAATCGGTCAAATTTTAGCTGGTTGTTCAATGGTGTTAACCCCATCAGATCATCCCCAGTTTCCTGATTTGCCTGTGGTGCTATTTCCAGGTAACGTTGGCGATGCTGATGCTTTGGGGACAATTTATCAAAGGTTGACTAAACAATCTTGAGTGTTGAGTGAAGATGATGATAATTCTGAACTACTCCCTTCCTGCTAGAAGATAATTTTTTTTAACGAACTGCCAAGGACGCATTCGCGTAGCGTCTCGTAGAGAAGGACGCAAAGGAAAATACAAGTAATCTTAGGGAACTCCAAAAAATAAATTATTCAATTTGTCTACTCAACTAGACTTCTTTCTTCCTTGTCTCCCTTGTCTTCCTTGTCCCCCTTGTCCCTCTGCGACGGAATATTTTTTTACTTGGAAATCCCTTATGGCGGGAAAGGAGTAATCTAGCCTCTGTACTTTTTTACCTGGCGATGTTGTTGGATTTTCCAACTGATCTAATATTGGTAATGATTCGGAGTGTCCCTTGTCTTTTGGCTAGTACTGCATGACTTCTGATCCTACGATTCCCAATCTAAAGTCAAATTCTGCACTTCCTAATGCAGAATCAAACTCTATTATTTCGGGGGTAGAGGTGAATCCTACTGTTTCTGATGTAGAGTCAGATCCTATTCCCCCTGATGCGGAGTTAAAATCTGTCCTCCTTTATTTAAAATCGAATACTGTCTTTGAGGATGTAGAGTCAAATCCTGCTAACCCAGAGATTGAGTCAAGTACTGATGCAGCATCAGATGATTTTATCCTTACTGATTCAAATCCCAATGAGTCAGCAGTATCTGGGTATCGCGTAAATGACAATACCCAAGTCCAGTTAAAAAGTAAGGAGGGACGACTTTTATTAATTTTGCCCCCGGAATCTCAAGTATCTGCCTCAGAACTCAGTTGGTCTGATATTTGGCAACAAATCAGGCAACGTTTGAATGCTGGCGATCGCTTTCGGATCGCTAATACTCCCGTACATCTGATGGCACAAGATCGCCTAGTAGATGCCAGACAACTCCAAGAACTCGCCGAGGCTTTAAGTGAAGTCCAACTGCGGCTAATATCTGTCTCAACAAGTCGCCGACAAACTGCGATCGCAGCCGTCACATCGGGGTATTCTGTAGAACAATTGCAGCCCATAACTTCCCTGAATACAGAGCCAGAAGCTACAGCTACACCCCAGGCAGATGCCCTCTATCTAGAAACAACAGTCCGCTCTGGAGTAGAAATTCGTCATCCTGGTACAGTAATTATTTTGGGAGATGTAAACCCAGGTGGTATTGTAATTGCAGATGGAGATATTATCATCTGGGGTCGTTTACGTGGAATTGCTCATGCTGGGGCTGGAGGCAATCGTGAGTGTCTGATTATGGCTTTGCAAATGGAACCTACCCAATTACGGATCGCAGATGCTGTAGCTAGGGCACCAGAAAAATTACCGATGCAATTTTCTCCAGAAGTGGCACATATTATGCCCCAAGGGATTCGCATCGCTAGAGCTAGTGATTTTTCTAGAAACCAATTTACTAAGAGCAATTAGTAGCCCTGAATATTTACCTAAAATATGAAGAATATGAAGGATGAAATATAGCGGTTTTCATGTAGATGGAATACACTACTCTAATCCCTATCCCTAGCGTTGTGTATTTCACACGACCGAGCGTAGACGCATTAGCGAAGCGGTAGCGACGTTCGCGTAGCGTCTCGCAGAGAAGGAGCGTCAGCAACTTGTCGCTAGACATCGCAATCAAAAAATATTTATCCCTCGCCCGAATCAGGGAGATCAGATATTTCTTCATACTTGATACGATACTTCATACTTTATACTGCAATTTACAGTTTTATATTTCCTGAACCCTCATTGACCGCATTTCTATCATGACTCGCATTATAGTGATTACCTCCGGTAAAGGAGGAGTGGGTAAAACCACAGTTTCAGCAAATCTGGGCATGGCTTTAGCCAAAATGGGTCGTCAAGTTGCCTTGGTTGATGCGGATTTTGGTTTGAGAAATTTGGATTTGCTGCTAGGGCTGGAAAACCGCATCGTCTATACTGCGGTAGAAGTCTTGGCCAGAGAGTGCCGCTTAGAACAAGCCTTGGTGAAAGATAAGCGCCAACCCAATCTCGTACTCCTGCCGGCAGCCCAAAATCGCTCCAAAGATGCAGTCACACCGGAACAGATGAAGTTACTGGTGAATGCCCTAGCGCAAAAATATCAGTACGTGATCATCGATAGCCCCGCCGGGATTGAAAATGGGTTTAAAAATGCGATCGGCCCGGCAAAAGAAGCGCTAGTTGTCAGCACACCAGAAATTTCTTCAGTTCGTGATGCCGATCGGGTAGTTGGTTTGCTAGAAGCACAAGGTATCAAGCGTGTTCATTTAATAATTAACCGCATCAGACCCGCAATGGTGCAGGCAAATGATATGATGTCAGTGCAAGATGTTCAGGAACTTCTCGCCATTCCCCTGATCGGGGTAATCCCTGACGACGAGCGTGTTATTGTATCTACCAATCGCGGTGAACCCTTAGTGTTAGCAGAAAATCCCTCTTTAGCTGCCACAGCCTTTGAGAACATTGCTCGTAGATTAGAAGGAGAAAGTGTCGAATTTCTGGAGATCGACTCGTCCCAAGACAGCATCTTCGCCCGTCTACGAAGGTTGTTGTGGACTAAGATTGTTTAACTTACTTTTCCAGTCTTCGCGCCAGACCTATTCGTAATGATTGAACTTCTAGAAAAACTTTTTTCTCGCGGCCCTGATAGCAGTCGAACTCAAGTTAAACGTCGCCTGCAATTGGTGATTGCTCACGATCGCGCTGACTTAGATCCTCAAACGTTGGAAAAAATGCGGAAAGAAATCCTAGATGTAGTCTGTCGCTATGTCGAAATTGAGACAGAGGGCTTGGAGTTCTCCTTAGAAAGCAACCAACGAACTACAGCTTTAATTGCTAATTTGCCCATCCGCAGGGTAAAAGGAGCCATCCCTGAATGGGAAAGGGGTGATAAATAAGTCTTTATAGTTTTAGTTTTAATTCTGTATGACTTGATATCAGAAAGTAGGATGTGTAATTAGGAAATGTTTTATTTTTTGCAATACCTTCGCCAATTTATGAGGCTTGGGAAAATAGTCTAGCAGGTATATAAAGTGCGATCGCTGTTGTCATATCTGCGCTTTTACACTTATTCTTAGGCTATCTAAACTCAGGAACGCCAAAAATATTTACCACATAATAAAAAATCCCGTTGTCAGTAGTGAAGACAACGGGAGTATATAAATTTTTCTATAAACTATCGGTAGGCGACTTGTGGGCCTGCCCAAACTTCCGTAACCTTTTTACCAAAAGTAATCGGCTGATCGTCGTTTGTTGTAGTGATAGTCTTACCATCATTAGCAACTTGCATTAGCGGCCAGTTTTCTTCGCCCAATTCACCTGCACGGAACAGCACACGATCTGGTTGGCTTTTACTCCAACCTAACAATACGGCAATTTTTTCATGTTCTTCCTGACTAACAGGAGCAACTGTATTGGCGTGATTTTTTTCTCGATCCCAAATCACTGCACTATCTGTAGAATCGCCTGTGTTAAATATACCCTCAAACTTGCGTGCTAAGAAGCGATCGCCTTTTTCTGACCAGCTTACTGGAACTAATACCCCAATTTTGCCACTTGTGTCAGTTTCTTCTGACAATGCGGCCTTTACAGCCTTTACCTTTAATAAAGGATCGCTAACAGGAGTCGTTGAAGCCATTACCCACAACTTCTTAGTTTGCATATCTTGAACAAACAGAACGCTGGTAACACGGCTGTTGTACATTTCGGGTTTTACTTCTAATTGTACCCGGCTATAAACAGCATATTTACCATCAGGAGAAACCACCGGTACGCTGCGGTAGTGGCGGACTCCAGAACCACCCTTGGAACCAATAGCCTCTTGAGTCGCTGTAATCCATTTCCAAGGAATAGGATGAGGACTGCCTAAGGGATCTATTTGTTCCGCCTGGGACTCATCAACTGGTTCAGCAGTAGGTGTTTCCGTCGTTGTGCTTGGTTGTGATTCCCTAAGAGTTGGGGCTATTTGAGTTGCTATCAATGATTTTGTCAAAGATTTATCTCTAGAGAGAGAATTTTCTTTTCCTTTCAAAGACTTGATATTAGCAGCTTTGAGTTTTTGTATTAGATTAAGCTGACTAACAGGAACATCTGTTAATGGTGCAAGTTCGACTGCTGCCAAAGTATTAGGAAAAGTTAAATCGCTATTTGATACATAAGTATCTGCTTGAGCCAAAGACTCAATTTTATTCGATGGTAATACTTGCGGTTCCTGAACAGCAGTACTTTGAGTTGGTACAGGATCGGATTCTTCTGTTGATGAGTTGATTTGATCTGTTTTTGATATTTCAGCTATCTCAGGTTCCTCAACTACAGCTATTTCCTTTGATACAGAGTCAGAATCTCCAGTTATCGAAGTTAGTTTAGCTACTTCTGATTTTACAGGGAACGAGTGAGCCGATGCCCCTAGCAAGGGTGCAATCAGTATCACAACGACAACGTAATTTAGAAATGGTTGTGCGCGGAACCATCCTGACAGCAAAAGGGGTTTAAGCATTTGTAGACTCTCTAGAGGGGCGGTTGCTATGTGAGAAGCAATACCTATGCAGCAATGGGGCAAGCAGTAATTATATGTATAACAAGAAACTAAAAACTTTGACGATATATTTCCTTCAAAGTTTGCAGAGTTTTACAAAAATTAAGTATCATTGTCCACACCTTTTCTTACTCAGGTACTGAATGTTTTTTTGCAAAAATATGCGAGTATAGTAAAAACGCTGATAACTCAGTAATTACTACACGATATATAATCCTGCTGTTGTTATACCTAACCAAACCAAAAATAGGTATTAGTCAAGGGATATTACAAGTTATATGTGAGGCAATGACGCTGGCAATTAGAAGTGAGATAACTTAGTTCTTGGGGATCGTACTAGCGATCGCTAGTACACAGCAAACAAGCTAGGTTACACACTAAATATAACAGCGCAAACCCTCATGATGGTAAACGTGAGGCGTTACATGGAAAGCTGGGAAAGCAGACGCATAATAAATCATACTCAGAAAATATAGCTATCAGCAACCCAAAGTCATAAATTGCAATCTCAACTACAGAAATAGCTAGAAGATGCAATAGTTTTTTGGAAACCCAACTGTATTTAATGCCAATTTGGGTAAACGATCGGGAACACAACAAAATTGACTTGGTAGATGCTCTAGTGGCTCGTGACGAGACACCACTAAACGATTAGATTAACTAAAGGCAGATGCAGTTTATGCTACCTGTTACACTTATAAACTTAACTATTAAGTCAATCAAGTAGGCTTTTAGTTTCACTAATACGAAAATATTGTACCACCAAACAGCCGATATTATTTACCATTAACTAATAACTAACGATTAACAACTAAATCATTAATGAAAATTGTATTCTTTGGTACACCGCAGTTTGCTGTACCCACCTTGGAAAAATTATTGAATCATTCAGAATTTGAGGTGCTGGCGGTTGTCACCCAACCAGATAAACGGCGGGAACGCGGAAATAAACTTACACCAACACCAGTAAAAGCGATCGCTACTGCTCATAACTTACCAGTATGGCAGCCGGAACGGGTGAAAAAAGACACTGAAACTTTAACCAAACTCAAACAATTAGACGCAGATGTGTTTGTTGTTGTCGCTTATGGACAGATTTTATCGGCAAAAATCTTAAAGATGCCAAAATTGGGCTGCATTAATGTACATGGCTCGATTTTGCCTAAATATCGCGGTGCAGCACCGATTCAGTGGTGTTTGTATAACGGTGAGAGTGAAACGGGGATCGCAACCATGTTAATGGATGTGGGGATGGATACCGGGCCAATCCTACAAATAGCCACTACACCTATCGGATTACTGGATAATACTCAAGATTTAGCCTTCATACTAGCTGCGATCGGTGGGGATTTGTTGGTGGAAACTCTGTTGAAGTTGGAACGTCAGGAAATTCAGCCAATTCCCCAAGATAATTTAGCAGCTACTTATGCACCTCTGATTCAAAAAGAAGATTATGGTTTGGATTGGTCAAAAAGCGCGATCCAACTACACAATCAAATTAGAGGCTTTTACCCTAACTGCACCGCTACCTTTCGTAACAACTTGTTGAAAATCACCGCTTCGGCTCCCCTTGCTTCTGTAAGCGATGTCTGGCGACAAGCCGCTCCGCGTCTACGCAATCTACCACCAGAATTACAAGAATTAATTCATAAATTGCCTGATTTGTCAAATGTCTCAGACAAACCGGGAGTTGTAGTCAGCATTATCAAAGGAATTGGCGCGATTGTTCAAACTGGGGAAGGTTTGTTACTCTTGCGAGAGGTTCAGCTAGCTGGGAAACGTCCCCAGTCGGGATGGGATTTTGTTAATGGTAGCCGCTTAACTGTGGGAGAAGTTTTTGGTGCGGGTAGTTGAGGGAAAATAACTCCTAACTCCTGTACAGACGCGATTAATCGTGTCTCTCCTAACTCTTAACTTCTAACTTTTCATAAAAGCGGCAAGATTCGCAAGGGCCATCTGGGTTCACTGCACAGCGAATGAGTTCTGAATGAGCATTGTAGCAACAGGTGGCATCGCCAACTACCCAACGTCCACCTACCAAACTTTTCTCAGATGGTCGTTTGGCAGACTGTACATAAATGGCAATATTATGTAAGCGGTAATGCCCAGCTTTAAGTTGGTATCGATGGCGGCGTTCTAAAACCGCGTAGGTTTTACCCTCAAAATCGAGATAATTGCCGGGTTGGGGTGTCCAATCAAGTTGCACTTTACCGAGTGACTGACGCGGATGCGTCAGAATCACCTCAGTTTGTAAAGAGTCTGGCTCCATAAGCTTATGTGATTTGATTTACATTAGAAGAATGGTATGGCATAGCTTTCTTTAGCTTACCGAATTTAGATTACAATTAATGATTCCCTCCTTGCGTCCCTACGGATTATGGCAGCCAAAAGTTAGGTAGGATAGATTTGCTCAAGTCACGTAGAGTTTGGTTGAGCGATCGCGCCACTTGGATATGCGCTTCATCCTCCTCTACTCCTAAAATCTCAGCTGGCTGACCTTCTCCCAAATAAGACACCACCAAATTCGCCGCCTCCAAACCAGTAACATAAGCCTTTTCTTGTGACCAGGAACCATGACGGTTCACAATCCAATCCCCACTCATAAACACATTTTCAAAACTTGTCTTCGCGGGCAACATATAACGATAGCTACCTGGTGCAAAGTGAGTCACCGCTTGAGGTAGCCGAATTACACTGCTATCAACGATTTTTGCCTCCCGAAAGGCCGGTACGCAAGTTGCTAAATAACCCTGAACTATTGCTAAAATCTCCTCATCACTCAAACTCAGAAATTGATTCGCGTGATAGAAATCAGCTTCAATCACCGTTCCTGGCTCATCCCGATATTCATCATGTAGGGCATTCAAATCAAAAAACGTCCAACCTGTACTTGCGTCAAATCCAAAGCAAGCATTTGAAGGACGCGGAATATCAATTTTGCGGTCAAACCATAGTCGCGTTGCTAAAACATCAATTGCTCCTAAATTGCTCAAATTACGGAATTCTTCACGGCTTTGTAAACTAGGGCTAGTTGAGACAATTTTCTTCATTCCCGTGACTCCAACTGCGAAAATCACGGCATCTGCTTCAATTACTTCATCACCACAAACTACAGCCTTAACTTGATTACTATCAACAATTAAATCTGTAACTCGGCGCTTGGATAACACTCGCGCACCAGTCTTTTCGATACGTTCCACCCAAGGACGAAATATCTTTTCTCCAACAGTTCCCCGACACCAAACTACATCAAAATCTGGTTGATGAGCCAGAATAAAAAAGTAAAGCATCCCTAAAGTTGCGGCGGCTGAACATTGTTCGCCAGGGGCAAACAAGCCCACCAATAACATTGGTTCAAAAGCCTCGCGGTAAAGTCGAAAAGAAACGTTAAAGTCTTTGAACAATTCACGGGCAGTTACAAAGTCATAGCGCCGCCAAGCATCATCAGAATTGTCAAAATCAACAACAGCATACAGTAAAGGCAGGGCGCTCAGACGGTCAATTAGTGGTAGCCGTTTAAACTGAGTGTAGAGAAAAGTTCCTAGTGGCGAGGGAAGTCGCGGTAAGTCTTGAAAAATTGGTGATTCAACTTCTAAACCTGCTGGCGAATATTGCGAAGAACGAGTCCAAGTAGTAAAAGGATTAATTTCTAATTGATTGATTAGGGAAAAAATATTTTTGTAAGGATACCAAAAGCCATGAATGCCAGCTTCAACAGATTTTCCTCTGGCTGTTTGCCAACCTGCCACCAATCCACCGGGATAAGGGCCTGCTTCTAGAAGGGTCACATCATAGCCTTGTTTTGCCAAATGGTAGGTTGCTCCTAAACCAGCCCAACCAGCACCTACAACTACCACCCGTTTTTGTTGCGATCCTTTTACCATCCCAGCCTCCGATTGTTGCTGTCCATCAACTAATGTATACGAACTTGCCGCTCTCATCAGATGACGGGTTGCTATTACAGCAGTTTTCGTTTGGATGCAATACGCACTTTAATAGCACAGCTATATGCCTCTGCGAACTATAGCAGTTCTCGTTTACATGATATGAAGTTTGGCTAATGGTAGGCTAACATACCTACAAAACTAGGCTTTTAGGACTTGTGTGTACACTTTAGCCTTAGTAAGGAGAGGTGAGTATTTGCTGAAGCAAATACGGGGCGAGGTTCAGACTGTATTGCAGCGAAGTGACAAGCGCTATATATTCCACCAAATTGAAAACAGTTATAGACTTTAAGGAAAGGCTAAGGTGGAGCAATTCAGTAAAAATCCCTTGCGGTTAATGCTGAGTTGAGAGTATAACAGAAAACAGACTTAACTATTGATGAGGAATAATCATAATGACTCAATTAGCAAATACAAAATTCAGTCTAAATGACTTTGAATTACGAGATGGCATTTATTTTCCTAGTGACTATGAACAATTGAATAATACTCAACATAAAAAAACATGGGACGCAATTGGTAAAACATATTATGGTTCCCAAAAAATTGAAAAAATTGCAGATACATCGCCCATCAAACAAGATTACACTCTGCTAACTGGCACACCTGGAGGGACTTGGAACAAATTTCCCTCAAATAAATCTGTTGGCTCTATTCTAGAAATTGGTTCTGGTTATGGCCGCGCACCTTTGCATCTCTCGAAAGCGAAAAATCTCAGATGCGAAAAATATTACGGTATTGATATTTCTGAACCTTTATTGCGGCGGTTAATCAAGGTTAAACAAGAATATAATTTTTTCCCAGAAGCTGAATTTAACTTGATTTGCACTTCTGCTGAAATATTACCTTTGGAAGATAATTCTATAGATTTGGTAATTTCTAACTGCGTCTTTATGCATATACCAGATGTCCAATTAAGAAGCTTGTTGGCTGATATATCTCGCGTCCTAAAACCTGGTGGAATTTTTGTTTTTAATCATTCATTTCACAATAAGTCCTGCCCTTCTCATATTATCCACAATTTTATTAGAAGGCTGAACCCATTTGTAAGAAATCCAGTTTATCTCAAGCAATATTCTTCTGCTGAAATCAATGAAATGTTAGCGACTGCTGGCATCCAAACTAAGTGCCCGCAATATATTGTGGAACCTACACAAGAATATGCAATTTTGCCGGAAACTATTAAGGGAATTCCAGTGCCCTTTGCTAATGCTATTAACAGAAGTCTTAAACCATCAGATGCTTTAAAAGAAACCTTGGCTTATGGTTTTAGTGCCTACAGCACTAAACTGGACTAATTAAGTAAGTAGGCGTGAATAATTAAAGCTCTTGAGTAAGCGGCTCCAGCTTTTGAGATAGGCTGGAGCCGCTTTGATTTGTGAGAATTGTAAGCCGCAGATCCCCGACTTCGTAAAAATATGTCGGGGATCTTGTTTCTGTACGTTTGATTCAAGATTTTATTAGGTAATTTACCAACTTTTACCAACGGATCGGAACTAAAGTTGGTAAATTAGGGATTAGTTAAGCTAATTTTTCCCTACGCAACTATGCCATTGGATTTATCGCCTCTTTGGATATCACTCAAAACTTCATTGCTTGCCACATTTATCACCTTCTTTTTGGGTATTGCTGCTGCCTACTGGATGCTGGGATATCGTGGCAAAGGTAAATCGTTGATTGAGGGTATCTTTATTGCGCCCCTGATTTTACCGCCTACAGTTGTCGGTTTCTTGTTGCTGCTATTTTTTGGCAAAAATGGCCCTGTAGGGAAACTCATGCAGACTTTTGATTTCAGCATCGTCTTTACTTGGTATGGTGCTGCGATCGCAGCCACAGTAGTTTCTTTCCCTTTAATGTATAAAACTGCACTGGGAGCCTTTGAACAAATAGATAGTAATCTACTGCGAGTGGCTAGAACCCTTGGTGCAACTGAAACTACAATCTTTTGGCGCATCAGTTTACCCCTAGCACTACCTGGCATTGTCGCCGCCACAATGTTAGCTTTTGCCCGTGCTTTGGGAGAATTCGGGGCGACGTTGATGCTAGCTGGTAACATTCCAGGAGTTACGCAGACAATCCCAATGGCAATTTATTTTGCTGTGGAAGCGGGAGCAATGAACGAGGCGTGGTTTTGGGCGATCGCAATTATGGCGATTTCTCTATCTGGAATTATTGGGGTTAACTTCTGGCAAGAATTGAGGGAAAAGAAGCGGGGAGCGGGAAGCGG